>JBGZBY010000080.1:0-4036 GCA_041844915.1 Eubacteriales bacterium | reverse complement strand
ATTCGGCAATTAGAAGAATGGATGAACAATTATCCACGAGAAATGTTTCAGGGAAGAACGGCTAAAGAATATTATCAAGAGCTTCTATTGACGTCTTAAAAATTTTGATTTATGTATGACATTTACTATTGCAATTTACCAAAATAAGTATTTTGAAAAAATGCTTGACAAGGTAAAAAATATATGCTAGTATAACGAACATATTAACTGATTCGCTTTTCGAGAGTATATCATTTTCAGAAAATGCGAATATCATAAATCAAATGCTATGATGAGAAAAAGTAGAAAGCAGGAGTTTTCAGAGAGCACATGGTTGGTGGAAATGTGTAACAGAATGTTTTTGAAACACATCTCGGAGCAGGCAGGGCGAACCCTCAGTAGTCCTATCCGGTTTCTCGCACCCGTTATGTGCAAGGGTATGATAGTACCCGATGAGGATAATGTCGTGAGGCATTATTGAAAAAAGGTGGAACCACGAGTGTAAACTCGTCCTTTGGAGCAATCCGAGGACGAGTTTTTTATATGGGCTCTGCCCAGTACCAGAAATAAGATATGGGGGCTATTTGCAACAAAAAGCAGCGGAACGGCGACAGCAAGAGGTAGTAGAGAGGGCGAGCACAAAAAATAAAGTAGCTGAGGAAAGACAAAAACAGAAGTAACAAAAAGGATTCAATTACAAAATCAAAGCAGGAGGAAAAATGATGAAGATGTTGAAAAAGGCAGTTGTAGTAGTATGTGTAATGATGTTGGCAGCTTGTACAAAGGCAGAAACAATTCAAACAAAAACAGAAACCACACAAAACAGTGATATGACTGTCGAGAAAAAGGAGTGGATTGTTGGTTTGGACGATACTTTTGCCCCAATGGGCTTTCGCAATGAGAGAAATGATTTGGTGGGTTTTGATGTAGAGCTGGCAAGGGCGATTGCCGAACTAAATGGCTGGACTTTAAAATTTCAAACAATCGACTGGACAATGAAGGAGAACGAGCTGAATACCGGAAATATTGATATGATTTGGAACGGCTATACGATTACGCCGGCAAGAGCGGAGAAGGTAGCGTTTTCAACGCCGTATATGGCAAACCGGCAAATTGTTGTAGTAATGGCGACTTCGACCGTACAGACCTTGGCAGATTTGAAAGGCAAAACAGTCGCTTTGCAAGGAGAATCCTCGGCGCTTGACGCGGCTAAGGCGAAAGAGGGCTTTGTGGAGAGTCTGAAGGAAATGCCGGAATATGCGACCAATACTGAGGTGTTCAAGGATTTGGAGATTGGCAGATCCGATGCAATCGTGGTCGATGAGGTGTTAGCAAGGTATTATATGAAAACCAATGGTCAAGAAAAGTATCGTGTTCTGGTGGAAGATTTGGGCAAAGAGGAATTCGGCATCGGCGTGCGCAAGACGGATACGGCTTTGTTGGATGCGCTGAACAAGGGCCTAAAGACCTTGCAGGGAAATGGCAAGTATGACGAAATCTATAAAACATGGTTTTCAGAAAACTAAAGCTCCGGCTGCTCTTGGCTTAGGACAAAGTTGTCCGAGCCAAGGCGGCAGGATATGATGAAAAGCAGAAGGGGCAACGAGAAATCAAATTTGCAGTAAAGTGAGGAAAATTTATGTGGAATATGCTTTTACCGATGACATTGGAGGGCTTTAAGGTATCAATCGGGGTGTTTTTTGTAACCTTGGTGTTTTCCATTCCCTTGGGAGTATTGGTAGCCGTTTTGCGCCGCAGCCAAAATCCAGTCCTGCGGAATGCGATCGGCAGCTATATCTATTTTATGAGAGGAACGCCTTTGCTGCTGCAGCTGATGTTTTTGTTTTTTGGTTTTCCCCTGGTGCCGGTGATTGGATATGCCTTTGGCAGATATGAAGCGATCGCTATTGCCTTTGTTCTAAATTATGCCGCCTATTTTGCCGAGATTTTTCGCGGAGGAATTCAGGCGATTGACGGAGGGCAATGGGAAGCGGCCACGGTACTTGGTCTGACCAGATGGCAGACCTTTCGCTGCATCATTTTGCCGCAGGTGATAAAAAATGTTTGGACAGCGGTAGCCAATGAGGTGATTACTCTGGTAAAGGATACCTCTTTGGTCTATATTTTGGGAGTCAGCGATCTGATGAAGGCGGCAAAATCGGTTTCCAATGCATTTTCTAGCTTTACGCCGTATCTGTTTATTGCCGCCATCTATCTGCTGATCATAGCGGTGCTGACAAGGCTCCTTAGCATTGCCGAGAAGAAAATGGAATATTATAAATAGCGAAGCGGGGTAGCCGTTTGCAGTGCGGCTTTTCGGCGGGAAAAATTTAGAACAAGGAGAAAACAATGAGTTTACAGGTCAAAAATCTTACCAAAGCCTATGGCGGAAATCAAGTATTGCAGGGGGTATCCTTTGAGGCGCAGTCGTCGGAAATTCTTTGCTTGCGGGGGAAATCCGGTGAGGGCAAGACAACTCTGCTCCGCTGCTTAAACGGTCTGGAAAAAGCGGACAGTGGAGTGATTCGGATTGATGATGTAGAGATTACCTCACTGCCTAAGCACACGGGAATTGCAGATAAGATCGGCATGGTTTTTCAAAATTACAATTTGTTTCCGCATAGGAATATTTTGGAAAATCTGCTGCTGGCGCCGCAGCTGCTCAAGCAAGAGGAGGAAACGCTTTTACCCAGAGCAATGGAGCTTTTGCGCAAGCTGGATATTGAGGATAAGGCAAAGCAGTATCCCTTTCAGCTGTCCGGAGGACAGAAGCAGCGGGCGGCAATTGCCAGAGCCTGTATGCTGGCGCCGGCAGTGCTTTGCTTTGATGAGCCGACCTCCGCTCTTGATCGGGAAAGCATAGAGGGGATTCAAAAAATCATTACCGACCTGTCAAGGCAGGGAATGATTATCCTGATTGTTACCCATGATGAGGCCTTTGCTGACCGAATTGCCACGCGCTCACTTTTTTTGGAAAAAGGAAAAATTCGAGAAGGAGAAAGCAGCGGCCAATAAGGCGAAGCTGTCGCCAGACCAAATGCTGCGCGTTGTAGTAGCGATAAGCCTAGGCTCCACCAACAAAATCCTGCCACTTCGTGTCAGTCGTGCTACGCACTTGTGATTTTGTCGGTGAGCCGCAAAATGAATATGCCTGCTACGCAGGCGCATTCATTTATGCTTGCGCGCTTCATGGTATTTTTCTATCTTTTCAATCAATTCACCTAAACAGCCATTGATATAAAATTGCCATTACAGCACTGTCCGCACCCCGAGTCCTGTCATCCCTTTTGGAAGCCGCTCGTTGTCTGAAGCGACCATAGGGAGTAAGTTTCGACGCGCCTTCCAAAAGGGATGATAAAATTGAGATGAATGGCAGTTCTTGCGAGGCATTTCCCTATAAATTCCGGCTTATCTCTGCCTTAAGGCATGTGCAAAGGGGCATCCTGATTTTTAATTGAATTCTAATCTAATTCCACAACTAGAGGACGACTTCCCCTTTTCTTTTTGCTAAAATGCTATTGTAATAACAAAAAATTTTTAGTAAAATAAAGGAGAAGAACATGAGGAATGGAGAACACGCACAGAATATCTTAAAGGAAAGCAACGCTATCAACATCACAGAAGTCCACAAGGAATTCAGATTCACTGCTCGAAACGACTATGCTTTTAAATTACTTTTCGGCAATCCCGAAAACATCATTATCCTAAAAGAGTTTCTCTCTGTTGTTTTAAACCTAGAGAAGGAAAGCTTTGAGGAAATCGTCATTGAAAATCCTATGGTGGGGAATTATTACTATGAGGAAAAGAAGGGAATTTTAGATATTAAGCTGACCCTAAAGGATGGGGAAAAGCTCAATATTGAAATGCAAAATCTCTGGGAAACGCATTATGAAAAGCGGGCATATTACTATTGGGCAAGGCGCTATTTAGAAAACTTCAAATCCGGCGAAGCCTATCGCTTGCTGCCGAAATGCATTAGCATTCATATTTTAAACAGCGAAATTCCTTTTGCCACAGAGATTCATTCTATTTATCAGGTGCTGAATAGAAAGGATTT
>JBGZBY010000079.1:0-5205 GCA_041844915.1 Eubacteriales bacterium | reverse complement strand
GGGAAAAATGTGTCGCCTGCGGGCAATGCGTGGAAAATTGTCCAATCAACGCCTTAAGACTAGGACAGAAGCTCTGCTCCTCCCTTCCGGTCGTAGAAAATATTACCACCACCATCACCCCTAGAGATGAGGACTGGACGGAGGACAAATGGAATCCCGAATATCGTCTGAATCGGGAAAATGTGGTTGACAGCGGAACGGCTCCCTGCAAAACCAATTGTCCGGCACATATCGGAGTTCAGGGCTATATCAAGCTGGCCTCGCAGGGGCGTTATGCCGAAGCACTGGAGCTGATTAAAAAGGAAAATCCCCTGCCCGCCGTCTGCGGCCGAATCTGCAATCGCAAATGTGAAGAAAATTGTACCCGAGGCGAAATTGACAGTCCGGTCGCCATTGACGATATCAAGAAATTTATCGCGCAGCTGGAGCTGGATAAGGCTTCTCGATGTATTCCAGAAAAGCGTTTTGAAGACAATAGCCATATCAAGGTTGCCATTGTCGGAGCCGGCCCGGCCGGTCTTAGCTGCGCCTATTTTTTGGCGCTGGACGGCTATGATGTAACTGTTTTTGAAAAAGAAAACCGGCTTGGCGGTATGCTGACACTGGGTATTCCCGAATTTCGGCTGGAAAAAAATGTCATTGAGGCAGAAATTGATATTATCAGAGAAATGGGAGTTACCTTTAAAACTGGAATAGAGGTTGGCAAGGACGTCACCTTAGAGGAGCTGCGTCAAAAGGGCTATTCCGCCTTTTATTTGGCAATTGGCGCTGCCGGCGGCAGAAAGCTGGGACTTGCGGGCGAGGATGCCAGCGCCGTCTATACCGGCGTCGAGTTTCTGCGCCGCATCAATTCCGGTGAAAGCATTTCCTTAAAGGGAAAAACGATAGTCATCGGCGGCGGCAATGTAGCGGTCGACGCCGCCCGCGTTGCCGTTCGCTGTCAGTCGGAGGAGGTTGCCATGTACTGCTTGGAAAGCCGCCAGCAAATGCCGGCTTCCGAAGAGGAGCTGGAGGAGGCCGAGACCGAAGGCATCGCTTTGCACAATGGCTACGGACCAAGAGCTATCCTGACGGAAAATGGAGCGGTTGTCGGCGTGGAATTTAAAAAATGTCTTTCCGTCTTTGACGAAAGCGGCCGTTTTGCACCGGTATATGATGAACAGGATATCCTCCGAGTCGCTACCGACCATGTTATTTTAAGTGTCGGGCAAAGCATTGAATGGGGCGAGCTGCTAAAGGGCAGCGCAGCAAGACTAAACTCCAATCAAACCCTTGCCGCCGACTCCTTTACCTATCAAACCGACCAGCCCGACATTTTTGTCGGAGGCGACTGCTATACCGGCCCGCGCTTTGCCATTGATGCGATTGCCGCCGGAAAGCAGGGAGCCGTTTCCATTCACCGCTTTGTTCACGAGGGGCATTCCCTAGTAATCGGCAGAGATCGCCGGCAGTACAAGGCCTTAAGCACGAAAGCGGCAATTATCGAAGAATATGACAATACGCCAAGACAAAAGCCGGATACTCTTGATCATTGCCTCAAAACCGATTTTCGCGATCCGCGCGGCATTTTCTCTGAAGCGCAGCTAAAAGCGGAAACCGCTCGCTGCCTTGGCTGCGGCGCTGTTATCTTGGACGAGTACATGTGCGTCGGCTGCGGACAATGCACCACCAAATGCAAATTTGACGCCATTCATCTGGAGCGCCGCTTTGACGGCGAAGGCGTGGAATTTACCGAGTTAAAGCCTGTTGTGATTAAGCAGATCGTAAAACGAAAGGCGAAAATCGCCGTAAAGAAGGTCAAAAAAGCCTTCGGTATGATTTAGGAGGAAATATGCATGAGCTTGGCATTGTTTTTGAAGTAATAAAAAAAGTCGAGGGAATTTCCGTCGAATATGACATCGCTCCCGAAGATATTGCCGCCGTCGTTCTGGAAATCGGCGAAGCGTCAACCATTGTTCCCCGCTATCTGCGGGAATGCTGGCCTGCCGCTATTGACCGGACGGCCTACGAGCATGTCGAGCTGCAAACGGAAATTATCCTCGCCACGGTTTCCTGCAAGTCCTGCGGACAGGTCTACGAATACCTTAAAAATGACCGGAAATGTCCGAGCTGCGCTTCCCAAGAAGCCGTCATGCTAAAAGGCAGGGAATTTCAAATCAAGGAAATTCTCCTCTTTGAAGAGGAAAGCGATTCGCCATGTGCGGAGTCCTAAAAAAGCCTGCTCCGATGAAAATATTTCATCCGGCTTTTTCAGCAAGCTCAAGGATTTCCCTGCTTTGCTTTGCAATACCGCCTGCGGGCATAAATGCTGATACAGAAAAGGAGAAAAATTATGTTTACTTTTCACGGAACAAATCCCTATCTTATGTGGGCAGTCTGGCTATGTGTTTTTGCTGCTCTCTTTGGTCTGAACGAAATCACCCGACGTTTTAAAGGCATGGGCTTTACATTTTTCTTTGTCCTGCCGATTATTTTGTCCGCACTGTGGTTTACTGTTTTAAAGGGGCAGTCCTATACGGACTGGTTTCATCTGGTCAAGGTCTATTCGGCGACTGCCGGCTGCATCGGATTTTGGCTGATTCGCCATTTGACGGGCAATCACCCAGACGGCAGCCCATGGAAGCTGAGTGAAAATAAAATCGCTCTTTGCTTTCCACCGTTGATTTTGGCAATCAATATTCTGGAAGCCTGCTTTCGGGATATTGAAGTTGGCATGACCTACAAGGTGATTACCGAGCTGGTCGAGCATGGCACGACGGACACGGTTTTCCAATTGCTGGGAGGCTCCTGGAACTTTATGAACGCCGCCGCCGGATTCTTAAATATTATCACGATTACCGGCTGGTTTGGAATATGCCTGCGCAAGGAAACTGCCGGCGATAAGAGTAAGGATATGCTCTGGCCGGATATGCTTTGGTTCTGGATTATTGCCTATGATTTATGGAACTTTGCCTACACCTATAACTGTCTGCCGCATCATGCATGGTATTGCGGCTTTGCCCTTCTGCTGGCGCCGACTCTCTGCTCCTTTACCTTGGGTAAGGGCGCGTGGTTACAGCATCGGGCGCATACCTTAGCGATATGGTGCATGTTTGCCCAAACCTTTCCGGCATTTCAGGATAACAGCATGTTTCGGGTTGATTCAACCTATCAGCCATCAATTTATTTTGCCGTTAGTGCGCTGGCCTTGGCGGTCAATCTGGCTGTTTTTGTCTATATGCTCTACAAGATCAAAAAAACCAAGAAAAATCCTTATACTGGCGAGCTTTACAGCGATCTGGCAAAATATCAGGAGGTCAAGTCTCTGGCAGAATAAGCTTGACTTAAACAGGAGAAATGAGTGCAGCCAAAGCTTTCATCCCTTCAAGGATAACGCAGCAGGTCTGATTCTTGTGCAAAGTTCCTGTTTCCCCTGCTTTTCTTAGAAGCCAATGAAAAAGACGCTTTTCCAAGGCTTTAAAACCCCGGAAAAGCGTCTTTTTATTGAACTCCTGTCGCTACTAAAATTTTATTTTGTTATGCCTCTTCAAACTTGATACCAATTCATCTGCGCTGTGCGCAATATTGTCTGCAAATTGAGCCTTTCGGGCTTATTCGCTGTTTGCTGTTTTTTTCTATTGATTTTGCTTCTTTTTTGTTTTTATCTATGCTGTTTTTATTCTGCTCTATTCATCTCCAAATTTGATACCGATTAATCTGGCGTTGCGCACAATCGTTGACTGCGGATCGACCTTTTTGGTCTTGCCCGCCATATCCTTAAGCGGCGTCGCCACATATTCGTTGTTGCGCACCGACACAGTCACACCATAGGTTTCCTCCTTGATAAGCTTTGCCGCATAGGCGCCGATGTTGGTAGCAAGCACTCGGTCATAGGGAGAAGGCGAGCCGCCCCTTTGCTGATGTCCCGGCACGCAGGCTCTGGTTTCAAATCGGCTGTTTTTATTGATTTCATCCATCAGATAATAGGCAACAGAGGGATATCCCCAGGTTTTGCGATGATTTTCAAAATCCTCTTTTTTCATCAGCGCCTCCTCCTTCGTCTTAGCTCCTTCGGCTACGGCGATAATGGTAAAATCCTTGCCCTCTTTTCTTCTTTTTTCAATCGCATTAATCACCGACTCGATGCTGTACGGGATTTCCGGTAGAAGAATAACATCCGCCCCTCCCGCCATGCCGGCATGAAGTGTCAGCCAGCCGACCTTGTTGCCCATGATTTCGATTACCATAACACGGTCATGCGAATCCGCTGTTGTATGAATTCGGTCAATCACCTCCGTCGCAATGTCAACTGCCGACTGAAAGCCAAAAGTAACATCGGTTCCATAGATGTCATTGTCAATCGTTTTGGGCAGACCGATCACATTTAGGCCTTCCTCTGCCAGAAGATTGGCATTTTTATGCGTTCCCTTGCCGCCTAAGGCAACAAGGCAGTCCAGATTCAGCTTTTTATAATTTTCCACCATTGCCTTGACCTTATCAACGCCGTCCTCCTCGATCACTCTCATCTTTTTAAAAGGCGTTCTGGCCGTTCCCAGAAAGGTTCCGCCCAAGGTCAAAAGACCGGAAAAGTCCTTCGGCTCCAGCTCTCGAAAAGTTCCTTCTATCAATCCCTTATATCCGTTTTCAATCCCGATAATCGTACAATCCATCAATCCATAAGCCGCCTTGGCAACCCCTCGAATCGTCGCGTTCAGTCCCGGACAATCTCCGCCGCTGGTCAAAATTCCGATTCTTTTTTTCATTTCATTTCCTCCTAGCTTTGCCTTACTCGTCTTTCCTTCCTTCAAGCTATCCCCTTGCTCCCTCCGGCGCTTTTCAAGAAATAACCCATTTCCCCTATAAATTTCACTGTCAAGCCTGTTTTTTTCTTTTTTACTCCACTACAGAAGGTGCTGCCGGCTGCGGTGCTTCCTGCAACAAAATAATCTGCGGCAGGACATCGCCGAACAATGCCAGCGCATTTTGCCTGGTATAGATCTTATCCAAATACTGATGATAGGTTGTCAGCAAATATTCCTCCCCGCTTGAAAGCTTAACATAAATATATTTATCCTTATAGGAATAATAAACCGGTCTTTCTCCTGCTGGAAGCTTGCCGGCATAGGATAACTCCTCCTCAATATTTTCAAGGGCATTTTCATCAATATAAATCAGTCTGGGATCCTCGTAAATATCGGTATATAAATTGAGATTGAAGCTCGGATC
>JBGZBY010000078.1:0-9238 GCA_041844915.1 Eubacteriales bacterium | reverse complement strand
GTATCTATTGGAAAGATCAAGGAGGACCTCAATATAGTGTTGGAGTATCTATTAATAGCCAATACTTTTCGTTTTATGTAGGAGCTGGTTTAAAAGATGATGGATATACAAGTTACATAATTAATTGTCCGCCAAATACTTGGTGCAAATTAACAGTAAAAAAACATCTAAAAGTAACACGTTATTACTATAAAATTTATGATAGTGTATCGGGAGTAGAAACAGAAGGATATGTTAATGTTCCTGAAGTAGAAGGAGTAGAATTAGGCTTAATAACAACAAAATAAAATTTCATTTCAGACAGTTAAAAATCCTTGCTGGCTGATACCAAGTATCCGGCAATAAAATGAAATTTTCCCAGTAATCCTGCCGTCTTCCGTTTTCAAAACCAGAAAGATCCTTCTCTGGTTTTTGCTGACTTCCGACAGCTGGCGGCGAAAAAAGCGCCTTCCCTCGCCAAGGCGCTTTTTCCCCACTCTTTCCTCCCGATTGCCGAAAGGCTTTTCCCTTTGGCGGCGGGCTGCGGCTTATTTTTTCTTAGTAGATCTGCTTCTTTTCTGCTTTTTCTCCGAAAAACCTTTGGCGTCAACTCCATGAGAAGGCTTCGCTGCTTCCTTTTTCTTTCGGCTGACTCGCCTATCCGTCTTCTCCTCTGAGCTGGCGCTCGCTTCTTTAAGCGCTTGATGCTTCAAGGCTGAGGGTCTGCCTGCTCCTTCCTTTCCAGAAATGGCTTTTCCTATGGTTTTTCCGTTGGCTTTTGCTCTATTCATAGAGCTATGTTCTCCAGCTTTTCCGCCGGTATAAGGGAGCTTCGCTTTCTCTCCCTTAAAATCAACCGGTATGTCAGCTTCTCTCCTTTCCAGAGAGCCTTTTTCGCGAATACCGGAGCTTTTTTCTCTTAAGCGACCTTTGTCGAGCTTTTTTGATTTTTGCAGGGAATAGCCAAATCTACCAAGCTTTTCTCCCAAAGCAATATATTCCCCATGAGAATAGGCTACCAGACCCACGGAATTTAAGTGGAGCTTTCCTGCCTCGTCCAGCTTCGTCGAATCGACCGATACAGCTACGATTTCCGCTAAAAACATATGATGCGTTCCCAGCTCAAGTCTTTGTGTGACGCGGCACTCCAAAATAACCGGACTTTCCCCGATGCCCGGCGCCTGAATCTTCTCCGACGGAATTGCCGTCAGCTTCATTTCCGCAAATTTATCCACTGCTCTGCCAGAGCAAACACCGCAGTAATCCGCCGCATAGGTCAGCTCAGGCGTGACCAGATTAACCGTAAACTCGCCAGTATCCCTGATGATATCATAGGAATATCTCTCCGGCCGCACTGATATAGATATCATCGCCGGATCACTGCAAATCGTTCCCGCCCAAGCAATGGTAATAATATTGGGGCGCTCGCCAATTCTTTGACATGCTACCATCACTGCCGGAACAGGATAAAGCATATTTCCACCCCGCCAAATTTGCCTGCTCAATTTTCCTTCCTTTTCCTTCCTTGTCTTTGTTATTTCCAATGCCCTGCCATATTCCGCCAGCCGGAAAAGCTTCTGCCTGCCTACCGCAAAAGGCTTTTGCCCCTGCTTCCTCTGCCTTTTCAGCAGGCAGGGTGCTCTACTTGCTTTCACAGCAGGCAGAGCTTTCTTCCTGATTCCTTTTTCGCAAAAGCCTTGCACTGGCAACATACCCGTTTTCACAATAGGCAGAGTAATTTTGCCTGCTTTCTGCCTGCCAAGAATTTCCGCCGCTGCTTTACCCGCCTTTTCAGCAGGCAGAGTGCTCATTCTCCTATGCCTCGCCATGCTCCGCCATAAGCTTAGCGGCATAGTCCGGCACAAATTTTTGCATCCGGATATCCGGACGAACATAGTCCTTATTCTTTTCGATTTTGGGCAGATGAAATTTTTTCTTCTCGGAGCCCTCATAGGGAATCCGCGAAAGCAGATGTGCAATGCAGTTTAGACGCGCATGCTTTTTGTTGTCGCTTTCCACCACATTCCATGGAGAAACATAGGTATCTGTCCGCTCAAACATACGATCCTTGGCCTTGGAATATTCTACCCATTTCTTGCGGGATTCCAAGTCGATATCACTGAATTTCCAAGTTTTCAGCGGATCATCAATCCGAGCCTGCATTCTTTTTTCCTGCTCCTCATCGCTGACCGAAAACCAATATTTAATCAAAATAATGCCTGAACGAATCAGCATTTCTTCAAACTGCGGACAGCTTCTTAAAAATTCCTGATATTCTTCTTCTGTACAAAATCCGAACACCTTCTCTACGCCGGCGCGATTGTACCACGAGCGGTCAAATAAGACGATTTCTCCTGCTGCCGGCAAATGCTGCACATAGCGCTGAAAATACCATTGACTCCTCTCCTGCTCGGTTGGCTTGGCCAACGCAACCACTTTGCAGAAGCGCGGATTCATATGCTCGGTAATCCGCTTGATAACTCCGCCCTTGCCCGCAGCGTCACGGCCTTCAAACAAAACCAGAACCTTCAGCCCCTTTAGCCTGACCCAATCCTGAAGCTTAATTAGCTCAATTTGCAGGCGACGCAGCTCCTTTTCATACAGCTTGGCACTTATTCCATTTCTTTTCTTTTTCTTCTTTTCCTCCTGCTCCGCCCCCGCCTCGGCACAGATTTCCGGTTTTTCCGTTCCATCCTCCTGCGGCTGACAGATCAAGCTGTCATTTTTTTGATTCTGCTTCTTCGACTTTTTTTCCTTCTTACTCTTTTTCATAAACATCCTTTCTGCTGATAGAGCAGTTTCGAGAGGTTTCCGCATGGCGCGCGGCTTTGCTCCGGCGTCCGCAGAAATCATGAATAAGGTTCTTTTCCGCTAAAAATCTACTGTCTTGCCACTTGGGTCTTATCTATGCTTATTATAATTTGTTTTCCAGCGAAAGTCAATATTGTCAAAAAATGAGGCAAAAGTTAAAAATGCTTGGATCTTTTTTTGGCAAGGCCGAATAAAAAACCCCGTATTCCCGATATAAGCAGTCAAATTCGCTTAACCTCTTGCCGTCTTTGCCAAAGCCTCTATTATCGCCGCAGCTCTTATACCCGCTTCTAAGCTTTGGCCTTATTGCCGCAAACAAAAGGCAGCGAGCCCTGTCTGCCAAAGCTCGCTGCTTTTTTCTTACGGCATTTGCCGTTTATTCTTTGTTTTTACCTATTTCCGCTTCAGCAGCAATCCTGCGCCCGCCAGCGCTAAGCCCAGCAAGCCAAATACTGCAAACGGAATACCGGCAGTCTTGGGAAGCTCCGGTACGCCCTGCGGAATCTCATCCTCAAATGGTACCTCTGGCGTAGTAGTATTTCCTTCCGGAACCGGATTTTCGCCAATCGTAGTATTGCCCTCTGGCGTCGGATCATTCGGAATTTCTGAATCCGGAGTGGTTGGTCTACCCGGAGTCGTTGGTGTCGTTGGCGGAGGAACTACTCCTTCCTCTCCTCCCGGCGGGTCATACGGCGTAGGCGGTGTTTCCTCTGTATTGGTAATGATAAAGCCCGTCGTTACATCTCCGGTAATCGTTGCCACATACCAAGACAAATATCTCTCACTCAGGGTATAGACATATGCCTCTCCTGTTGCCGAATTATACTTCGGAAGACCGATAAAGGTATACGCCCAAGTTCCGGTCGTACCCAGCACATCTCTGCTCAGGGTCACATTGGCAATCGCCTTGCCGTTTTGCAGCAAGTCCACCGTAATTTCTCTGCCAACATTGCCCACCCATTTCTTGGTGAAGGAGACATCAAGAGTTTCGGTGTTGGTATTGGTAATGGTAAAGCCTGTTGCCATGTTGCCGGTAATCTTGGCTTCATAGTTTGTCAGCTTCACTTCCTCCACTGTATAGCGAATCTCCTCGCCTGTCAGCGCACTGTACTTCGCTAAGCCGGTAAAGCTTGCCTTCCAGCCATTGGATGCACTTAAGCTCATGGTTCCTCTCTCAACTCCATCCGCCAAAAGCTTAACAATAACCTGTCCCTTTTCCGGTCCGATCCATTTTTTGGTAACCGGAATATCGATCTTGGCTTCGTTTAAGTTGACCACATGGAAGCTGTACTTGCCATAGCTGTCTACTCTTGATTTATAGCCGGCAATCGCATCTTCCTTAATGGTATATACGATTTCTTGACCAGCGGCATCATATTGATCCAAGTCGGCAAAAGTGTGCTGCCATTTATTTGCCGCATTCAGCACCTGGCTTGCCTTTTCTACTCCGTTGGCAAGAAGGCGAATCGTCACGCTGTTTGCTGCCGCTCCGATCCATTCCTTGGTTACGCCGACGGATACCTTGCCTACGATCGTATTGGTCACGGTAATGGAGGCCGTATCCTGACCAGTGTATGCCGGATTCGGATTATAGCCGGCTACGGCATTTTCCTTGACCTCATACTTGATCTTATGTCCATCCTGCGGGTCGTAAACCGGAAGATTTTTAAATTCCGCCTTCCAGCCATTGCCTGCATTCAGCAGCAGGGATTGACCTGTAGCGACACCGTCCCTATACAGCACCATCGTTACCTCCGGCGTTACTGTACCTGCCGGTACCTGCCAGCTCTTTATTACTTGAATATCACGCGTTGCCAGATTCCTATTCGTAATCTCAAACCAACCCGTACCTACAAGCTCGCCTGCTTCCTGCGCTACTTCCTTATCAGAAGTGCCCCATTTCCAATAAATCGTCTCATAACCGACAAGTATGTCTTCTTTGAATGTATATTTAATTTCTTTTCCAGTCTTAGAGTCGTATCTCAGCAAATCTTCGAATACGCCATACCAGCAATTTGGCTCAGGTGTCAACCCCGGTAATTTCGGGTTAAGGTTATCCTTTGTTAAGGTAATCGCCTTATCCACTAGTTCCACACCATCTGCAAACAACCTGAATGTTACGCGATCTGCCGCTGCTCCAATCCAGCGTTTGATAACGGGAATCGCAATTTTTTGGATATTGGTATTCGTAATAATAAAACCACCAGCTGGATTTTTAGAAATTTTCGCTTCATAACTTGCCGGCGTATTTACCTCCTTTACACTATACTCTGCTTCCACATATTCACTGCTTCCTGTCCGTTTTACATAGCGAGGCAGATCTTTAAACTCCGCTCTCCAATCCGGCGCAGAAATCTTAAGTTCTTTACCTGTTGGTTGTCCGTTTTCTAAAAGTTGAACCTCAATAGCCCCTGCTTCTGGACCAACCCATCTCTTTTCTACCGGAACAGAAACTTTTTCAGTATTCGTATTAGTAATAGTAAAGCCTCTCTCTGCCGTTCCTTCTACTTTTGACTCGTATCCAGTCGGCATATTTCGCTCTACCACTTCATACTTGATTTCCGTATCTTGCATACTGCCAAGTTTTTGCTCATAGCGCGGCAGATTCTCAAAACTGCCTTTCCAACTCTTACTTGGGTCTGCATCTGCTTTCAGCGTCAGCTTACGCGCCGGCTGCATGGGTTTTCCATCTCTTAAAAGCTCAACTTCTACCGAAGCTTTTGCTGGTCCGACCCATTTCTTTTCCACCGGAATAGTAATCTTTTCCGTATTATGCAAAATAATGACTTCATCATTATTTTGCATTTCCATTTCAAGGATATAACCTTCCGGTACATCTTCTTGTGTAGTGTAGATAATATTTTTTCCGTTTCCGTCTTTTTTCTCCAGGTCCTTAAAAGTATGCGTCCAGTTATTATCTTTATTCAGCACAATGCCCGGTAATTGTTTGACATCATTTTTCATCAAATATACTGTAACAGAACCCAGCACTTTTCCATGCCATTTTTTCATTACAGTCAATTGCGTTTTTTCAATCTTCTTTTGATTGGTTATTGTAATTTTCTTTGTGTTTACATCAGCGATGAACACTTTAACATCAACATCTGACTTCTTTTCAACTTTCACAATGTATACTTTATCTTCAATCTGGTATCCTTCTGGCGCTTTTGTTTCTTTCAAGGTATGTGTTCCTGCTGGCAAGCGATTAAAGCGTGCCAAACCAGTAGTACCGGTAATTGCCTTCAATGATGTTCCATCTTCCAAAGTCAAAGTAAATTCTGCTCCAGCTAAAGGTTCGTTGTCTTTGTTCACTTTTTGGATTTCAATTAAAGCATTTAGCTTATAATTGGCACTTGCATCAATAGAAGCAATCTGATAGTGCTTTATTTCTGGCTGTGCGGTAATAGTGCTACCTTTCAATTTTACTATATTACTAAGAACCTGCCCTAAAACACCAGTAACATCAGTTAAGTACACAAAGCGATATTCCTTTTGCTTATCTGGTAAATTCAATGTCAATACTCGACTTCCTTTATCATAAGATATATCTTTTCCCTCTGTTAAAGGAATCGTCTTTGTCATTGCGCCTGCTATTTCATAGAGATAAAAATTTCCATTAAGAGCCAATGAACCATCGGGATTTGTTCTTAATTCCATTCCCACAGATAATGTATCTTCTAGTGAAACATTGTCTGCTGATATCGAAAGATTTTGGGGATTATAATTAATTGTCCATTCTAGGACACCCCCTAAACTATGAACATTTTTATTTAAAACACGAAGATCAAACTCTACCTCTTGTGTTCTGAACATATCCTCATTCGATTTTGTGCCTTTAAAAATGGCTTTATTAACTGCCGAACCTTTTTCCGTCAAATATTCTTTTAATTTAGCTTCTGTCGGTTTTGCCGCCAAAAATATGACATAGGGTTCTTCTAAGTTTTTATTAAATGTAATTTTCGCAGTTCCTTGACCAATAAAGTCACTCGCATTCCAGCCCAATGATTTTATTTCATCATTTGCTTTTGCGCTAATAGCATTCCCTTTTGCCTTTACCGAAGCGTCATTTGTATCATAATTAATTGTTTCTCCACTAAAAACAAGATAATCCGCTGTATCGTTAATCTTTACAAATTCCCAACCTTCCGGCAAAATATCTTTCAGTTCCATAGTTCCCATATTTAAATGCAGATACTTATGATTATCCCCATTGATACTGATTCGATAAATTACAGTATGATCGTTATAGTCAAAACCTTTTGTTTTTTCTTTTGTTTTAGCATTTGCTAATTCTGCAGTCGGCTTTTCTTTGAATTCCTTCGCTTTTTCTACTGTCAAAAGTTCTTTTTCCAATAAGCGAGGTTTATAATGATTATCACCTATTGCTTTATCCAACAGTTTTACGCCATCAAAAAGATTTGCTGTGTTCGACAACCAAGTTGGAGAAGTTCTCTGAATATGATATCTCTCAGTAGCTACACTTTCTAAGTTAAACTCCCAATCCTGCGACAAGTCGCTGCCAGATACCTCAATCAAATCACCAACATAATCCGAACCCTTAAATACTTTATAAGTCTTGGCTTCCAATCCTAATGTCTTACTTTGAAAGCTACCCGGAAGATATTTTTGCCATCCTACATGTCTAGGTACCAAATCATTCATATCAAGTTCTGGAGCATCATCTTCCAAAGTAAGCATTCTCACTCCACTCGGATTTTTCAAATTTCCAGCCGAATCATACGAATCAAGCAATTCAACGCTTCTATCAAAAATCATCAGATCATAAACACGAGGATTTTTCAAGTTTTTAAGAGTTTCTTTCTCTATCTTAATCCGCCATTTCATACCGGCGTTTTCCCAATTTCTACCTTCTCCCTTTTTTTCAATTATATTGTTGTTTTTACCAAAAATAAAGCGAAATTGAGCAGAAGCCTCAAAAACTTCACTATCTTCCCATTCAACAGATGCTTTATTCCAAAGGGTTCTTGATATTTCTTCCTCCGATTGTTCCACCTTTACCGTAATCACTAGGAAAATTTCTTCCTGAATATCGCCAATATAATATTTATCGTCATTCGGTTTAACGTCCCAAGTCTTAATTATTTCTGTGGCTTTCCATTCTTTCCAATTGCTATGGTTTATCCAATATCCTTTTTCTGCACGAGCTTTTACAAATGTCATCCCTTCTCTTATTCCATCAGTAATCACTACATTTTTCAAAGATCGTTTCGGTCGATTAATGTCAATCGCCCAATCAAAGGTTTTTTCCTTTTTATTCTCCTTCATGGACCACTTATAAATCCATGCTTCCGGATTAATCGTAACTTCTGCTCTCGCTTCTGCAACTCTCTTTTGTCCTTTATCTAAAAGCTGAACTTTATTTTTCTTAGTAAGCGGTTTCTTAGGTGCCGCTTCTTTTTCTTTCAATATAGTTTGGAAAACAATTGTCTGCAAGCCTTTAGAACCTATTGGAAAAGTATATCTTAACTCTTCATTCCCTTCCAATGGTGACACAGACTGTCCATTCACTTTAAAAGTATTCGCCTTATAGACACCTGCTTCATTTAAATTATCCAGCAATATATAATCTTTTAAATCAACAAGATTTCCCAACACATCTTCTGCTTTGACCGTAATCGTCCACTCGATTATACGCTCATTTAATTTTGCTTCCCCTTTTTTGGTTAAAGAAAATCTTATTCCTTCTGGCACTTCTACTTTATAGGTTTTTCCTAAAATAGCAATTTCTTGCGTACTACCACCAGTACCACCACCAGAAAGCATGACTTCAAGTTCCGCCGTAAACTGTGCCGTTACCTCATGCAAGGTGCCATTGTAAACCTCTTCATCTCCATCAAAAATAATTTTGACAACAACCTCTTCGCCTTCTTTTATTAATTTTACATGCCCTACTTTGGCTACTTTGTCGTCTAAGCTAGGAATTTTCGGTCCAATCAGTTCAATAGTATCTCCTTCTTTTAAGTTAAGCTCTTTACCTAGCTTTACTTGCGCCCAATCTCCTTTTTGCACTGGATCTGACTTTCCATCACCTTCTACTGGAAACCCAAACTGCAAATTAATTTTAATCGGTTTGGTAACATCAATTGTCCCATTTTCTGGGACTGGAATTCCATTCTGCAACACCGTTAATTTTAAATTTTCCAGTTTATCACTAACCTCTTTTGCCGCTCTTAAATTCTTAGGAGCCTTGCTTCTAGGAAGCAACTCTGTTTTTACTTCCGCTGCTGCTTGACTTGCTGTTTCCTCTCCTTCCGTCTCTTCCTCTTCCTCTACCAAATACTCCTCTTCCTCCGCCAACTGCGCCTGCTGCACCTGTTTTACTTCTTCTGCAAATACGCCTGCATCTGGAAAAGCAAGATTTAGAAGAAGCATTAGGACTAATCCCAAGCTAACAATTTTTTGTTTCATCTCTTTCTCCTTCTTGTTT
>JBGZBY010000077.1:0-4792 GCA_041844915.1 Eubacteriales bacterium | reverse complement strand
GCTTTGATTTTGTGCCGTTCCCAAGGCCAGATTAAAAAGAGCCTGCTTCTTTGCCGGATTTCCTCCGAGAAAGAAGCAAGCTTAAAAATCTGACAATGGGCAGCCTAGCCCATTTGACCCTTAAGCAGATAATGGAACTCGCCTTGTCTGCTTAAGGGTTTTTATCATGGTAATAGAATCAGACCTTTTCCTTTACGCTGTAGTGCGTGTGCAGCAGCTGATGTGCTCTTTCGCCCAGCGGTTCGCCGAGAAAGGTTTTGTACAGCTCAATAATAGAGGGATTTTCATGAGATTTTCTGAGCTTAGAGCCCTTGTCGATCTCGTAAATCGCCTTTTGACGAGCCTTTAAGATATCGGAGTTGCCGTGATGATAAGGCTGTCCTGCGCCGCCGATGCAGCCGCCGGGACAGGCCATAACCTCAATAGCATGGATATCTCTGGGATTACCGTCCCGAACCTCTTCCAGCAAAGCTCTGGCATTGCCCAGCCCGTGGGCGATACCAATATTTAAAACAAAGCCGTCAACGTCCACATGACCAACGCGAACGCCTTCAAAGCCGCGAAGCTGCTCAAATTCAATTTTTTCCAGCGGATGCTTGGTTTTTAATTCGTAGGCAGTACGTACAGCCGCCTCGATAACGCCGCCAGTGGAGCCAAAAATCATACCCGCACCGGTGGAGATACCCAACGGATCGTCATATTCCTTGTCCTCCAGCTCGTGAATATTAATGTTCATTTGCCGGATCATATTGGCAAACTCACGGGTGGTAATAACCAGATCAACATCCGGATTGCCGTCTACACTGAATTCTGCTTCGCTGGCTTCCTTTTTCTTTGCCAGACAGGGCATCAGGGAAACAACCACCAGATTTTCCCGCTTAATTCCAAGTTTTTCCGCAAAATAGCTGTTAGCGATGGCGCCAAACATTTGCTGCGGCGATTTAGCAGAGGAAGGAATGTGAATCAGCTCAGGGAACTGACTTTCAATAAAGTTGACCCAAGCCGGACAGCAGGAGGTCAAGATAGGCAATGCTTTTTTGTCGCCGTGATTGAGAAATTTATCAAGACGATCCAGAAGCTCTGCGCCTTCCTCCATAATGGTAAGATCCGCCGAGAAATTGGTGTCAAATACATAGTCGAAGCCCATATGCTTTAGAGCGGCGACCATTTTTCCGGTCATAATGCTGCCCGGTTCTTCGCCGAATGCTTCGCCGACAGCAACTCTGACGGCCGGAGCGGTTTGTACGATAACGGTTTTGGTCGGATCCGCCAAGGCTTCATAAACCTTCCAGGAATGATCGTTTTCGGTTAAAGCGCCGGTCGGGCAGACGGCAACGCATTGTCCGCAATGGGTACAAACGGTGTCCTCCATCGGCAGTTCAAAGGCAGTTGATACAACGGCGTCAAAGCCGCGGTTAATACCGGACAGAGCGCCGACCGTTTGTACCTCGTTGCACATGGTTTCGCAGCGGCGGCACATAACGCATTTATTCATATCTCGAATCAGAGAGGAGGAGATATCCTGCTTATAGGTGCTGACAGAGGTACCGGAAATGGAATGACCTCTGGCGGAGAGTCGTTCAGAAAGATCCTGAAGCTCACAGTTGCCCGCTTTGCGGCAGGCTAGGCAGTCCTTCGGGTGATCGGAGATCAAAAGTTCCAGAATCAGCCTTCGGGCTTCCATTACCCGAATATTATTGGTAGTGACCTCCATCCCTTCAAATACCGGAGTAGCACAGGAGGGAGCAAGGTTTTTACGGCCTTTTACTTCAACAACACAAACACGACAAGAAGCTGATTTATTAACCATTTTGGTATCGTGCAGATCCAAATGACACAAGGTCGGAATCGTAATATTTAGTACTCTGGCAGCTTCTAAAACGGTACTTCCCGCAGGAACGGAAACTGGTTTTCCGTCAATTTTCAAATTAATCATCTGAGTACTCCTTTACATTTTGTCAATAGCATTAAATTTACAAGCCGCATAACAAGCGCCGCACTTAATACATTTTTCTTGGTCGATTTCATGCTTTTGCTTTCTTTCGCCGGCAATACAGCTGACCGGACATTTTCTGGCGCAGGCGGTACAGCCGATACATTTGTCGTTGATGACGTAGCGAATTAGCTTTTCGCAGCGGCCTGCCGGACATTTATGATCTCTGACATGGGCGACATATTCATCCCAGAAGGCATCTAAGGTAGAAAGAACCGGATTCGGGGCAGTCTGGCCCAGTCCGCACAAGGCGGTATCGCAAATAACTCGGCTCAAACGGCGAAGCTCATCCAGATGCTTCATTTCTGCCTTTCCGTCAGTGATCAGTTCCAAAAGCTCCAGCAAGCGTCTGGTACCGACACGGCAAGGAGTACATTTTCCACAGGATTCCTCCTGAGTAAATTCCAGATAAAATTTAGCGACTGCCGGCATACAGTCGGTTTCGTCCATAACGATCATACCGCCAGAGCCCATCATGGAACCTTTGGCAATCAGATTGTCAAAGTCAATCGGCGTATCCAAATCTTTTTCGGTCAGGCAGCCGCCGGAAGGGCCGCCGGTTTGCACGGCTTTGAATTTATGGCCGTCTTTAATACCGCCGCCGATTTCATAAATGACCTCTTTTAAGGTGGTGCCCATGGGGACCTCAATCAAGCCGACATTATTGATTTTACCGGCAAGAGCAAATACCTTGGTACCGCTGGACTTTTCGGTGCCGATGTTTTTGAACCATTGGCTTCCTTTTAGGAGAATGACTGGGATATTGGCTAGAGTTTCGACATTGTTTACATTGGTCGGTTTGCCCCAGTATCCAGATTCAGCGGGGAATGGCGGCTTGGTCGTTGGTTCGCCGCGCTCGCCCTCCATCGAATGGATCAAAGCGGTTTCCTCGCCGCAGACAAAGGCTCCTGCGCCGAAGGAGAGGACAATATCAAAATGGAAATCCGTGCCGAAAATATTCTTGCCCAGCAGGCCGTATTCTCTGGCGTCATCAATCGCCTTTTGCAGGCGGGTAATTGCCAGCGGATATTCGGCGCGGATATATACGCGTCCTTCCGAGGCGCCGATAGCGTAGCCGCAGATTGCCATGGCTTCAACGATTGAGTGCGGATCTCCCTCTAAGATGGAGCGATCCATAAATGCACCCGGATCTCCTTCGTCGGCGTTACAAATAACATATTTTTCATCCGATATGGATTTTTTAGCGAATTCCCATTTTAAGCCGGTGGAAAAACCGCCGCCTCCCCGACCGCGCAGACCGGAATTCTTGACCTCGGCGATAACTTCGTCGCGGGTCATTTCAGTCAATGCCTTTGCTAGAGCGGCATAGCCGTCACGGGCAATGTATTCCTCCACATCGCCGGGATCGACGAAGCCGCAGTTGCGGAGGGCGATCCGCTGCTGCTTCTTGTAAAAATTCATGTGCTTGGAGTCGGAGATGGATTCTCCTGTTTCCGGCTCGACAAAGAGCAAACGAGCGACCTTATGACCGAGAACGATATGCTTTTCTACGATTTCAGCGGCGTCTACCGGTTTGACTTGGGTATAGAAGGTATTGTCCGGAAGAATTTTAACGATCGGTCCCTTTTCGCAGAAGCCGAAGCAGCCGGCAAGAACGACCTTAACATCCTCCGTCAGGTTGTATTTTTTCACTTCTTCCTTTAAATTTTTTACGAGCAGGTCGGATTCTGACGATAAACATCCGGTACCGCCGCAAACCAAAATTTGCATCTTATAGTTTGACATGTATTAGCCTCCCAATCCTTATTCGCGTTCTGTACGAATCATACCGTCCAGAGAATTGCCTTTTTCTACAAATTCGGAAATGATTTCCCTTGCCTTATCCTTGGTAACCCCTTCAAAAACGACAGCGGACGCTTCACCGGGCAGAATGATTTTGACTGCCGGTTCTTTGAAATCGCCCAATTTTGCGGTTTGCATGACTACGATATCTTTGTTTAAAGCTAGATTCCACAGTTCATTAAAGATTTCTTTGGCTCCGGCGGCAACTCCGGAATCCTCCATTCCGACATGAATCTGCGTCAGTTTGTCGATGTTTTCTCCCTGCAGGCGAGCGGCGATCTTTTGCAGCGCCGAGTCCTTGACCTTTTTTAGGTCTGCAACTGAAGTAATTTTTGGCATATGCTCCTCCTTATTTTATCCTTATCTTCCGAAGAAATGAATTCTCTAGCGATATTCGTCGATGATACCTTTGACTTCGGCTTCGGTAACGCGACCGTAAACCTTTTGATTGACCAGTACGACCGGAGCCAATCCGCAGGCGCCTACACAGCGGAGAGCGGTCAAAGAGAATTTTCCGTCGGGAGTGGTTCCGCCGACTTCAATGCCAAGCTCCTTTTTGAATTCCTGCAAAACCTTATCAGCACCGCGTACATAGCAGGCGGTACCTAAGCAAATTGCAATATCGAATTCTCCTTTGGGCTCCATGGTGAAAAAAGAATAAAAGCTGACAACGCCAAAGACCTTAGACGTGGGAACTTCCATTTTTTTTGCGATGTGAATTTGAAGTTCTTGCGGTAAGTAACCATAGATATTTTGAGCATGATGCAAAACCCTTATCAATTCGCCCTTTTTACTGGGCAAAGCATCAATAAACTCGTCCAGTTCTTTAAACTGATCGGTGCTAATACATTTAGCCATCAATAACCTCCTATATTCTAACAAGAATAATAATAATAACCTCTCTATGATTATAACAAAAAACCATAATAATGTAAATGCAAGGCAAAAAGTTCGGCAATAATCACTAAAAAAACAACGGTTGGGACAAATATTGTT
>JBGZBY010000076.1:0-27232 GCA_041844915.1 Eubacteriales bacterium | reverse complement strand
TTTCTTTTGTTTTAATAAGATTTCAATTTTTCCCCGTTCTACTTCCGTTAAATGTTTGCCTTTTGTTCTTTTTGTGGTATAATTCATTTGATACATAATACTTCCTTTTGTGTTCTTTGTTTTTGTCGAGATTAACAATATAACACAAAAAACGTATTATGTATCTTTTATTTTACGGGAAAAAGAATCCATCCTCGCTGGATTCTTTTTCCCGTAACTAAATTTTTATTTGTAATACTGACACTTTATTTTACAACTTTTAATTTTTTCCCATCCTTTTCTTTCCCTTAGCCTGCTATTCGTATCTCCAGAACCAATTTTCCAGTTGCAGAAAACACCTTTGTTTTCTATTCTCCATCCACAAAGGGATTTCTAAACCCTTCTACCGAAATTTTCACCGGAAGTAAAATACCAAGTCTCTGCTAGCCGCCCGAAGGCTAGCTTACATCGCCTTTGCCCAGCTTTTCCTGATCTGCCAAATGCTTTGTCTTGGAAAAATGCATTCAGACCTCCGTTTCCTCAAAGACCTCCTTGATTCGCGCTTCCAACTCACAGGCGTCGGAAAAATATTTTTCATACCATAGCAAAAACATGTAAATCGTCCATATCTTGCGGCTATTATCCGCTTCCTCCGCCCGATGCCGCTCCAACAGACGTATCAGCTTGTCCGTATAAAAAAAGCGCTCGGCAATTTCCGAAGAAAACGCCGCTCTGACCAAATAATAAAATTTATCCTGCCGAAGCCAGATCCTGATCGGAACCGGAAAGCCCAGTTTTCTTCGGCTTGCCACCTCCTCCGGCAAATGCCGTCCGGCAGCCAGACGCATGGCGTATTTCGTGTTCTTGCGATTAACCCGATAAGACACCGGCAAACTGCTGGCCAGCGCCATTACCTCTTTATCTAAGAAGGGCACGCGCAATTCCAGAGAATTTGCCATACTCATCTTATCCGCTTTTAAAAGAATATCTCCCACCATCCACAAATGCAGATCCAAATACTGCATCTTGGTGATGTCATGCTGCCCCCTAACCTTATCATAGAAAGGCTCGGTGATCTCTTGCGGCGTTCTTGCCGCCGTCGGGTATTTCAAAAGGGCACGCCTTTCCTTAACTGAAAAAATATTGGCATTGCCGATAAAACGCTCCTCTACCGTCTGCGCGCCTCTCCGCAAAAAGCTTTTTCCCTTGACCTCCGGCAAAAGTCCGGCCGCCGCCGCAATTCCCTTCCTAAGCAGTTTCGGTACCTTCTCATATTTTTCCAGACTAAGCGGCTCATGGTAAATACGATAGCCGCCGAAAAGCTCGTCGGCCCCCTCTCCCGACATAACTACCTTAACATAATCCTTGGCAATATTCGACACAAAATAAAGCGCGATTGCCGAAGGATCCGCCAGCGGCTCATCCAAATGGTACTGCAAAGCCGGCAGTATCTCCCAATACTCCTTGAGCGTGATAATTTTATCGTAACACTCGACGCCTATCTTTTTTGATAAATTTTTAGCATATTCCGTTTCATTATAGCTCTCATAGTCAAAGCCTACGGTAAAGGTCTTGCGATTTCCGGAAAAGACCGATGCCACATAGCTGGAATCAACCCCCGAAGAAAGAAAGCAGCCGACCTCGACATCCGCTATTTTATGCGCCTCTACAGATTCCTGTATGGTTTGGTCGATCGCTTCAACCGCTTCCTCTAACGCGATTTCCCGCTCGGCAAATTTCGGCTCCCAGTAACGGTATATATTGCAGCCCTGCTCATTGAAAACCAAATAATGCGCCGGCGGCAGCTTCTTGACTCCCTTGAAAAAGCAATCGCTGGTCACCGCATATTGAAAGGATAAATAGCTTTCCAGCGCCGCCTCATCAAGCTCCTTCACAAAATTAGGATGCGGCAAAAGCGCTTTAATCTCCGAGCCGAATAAAAAGCTCCCCCCCATATTCGGCGCATAATAAAATGGTTTAATACCAAAATAATCTCTGGCAGCAAAAAGCTCTTTTTTCTCGGTATCGTAAACGGCAAAAGCAAACATTCCCCGCAGCTTATTTAATACCTCTTTGCCAAAGGCTTCATAGGCAGCCAGCAGCACCTCCGTATCTCCATTGGTCTGGAAGGTTCTGCCCATCGCCAGAAGCTCCTCTTTAAGCTCCTGATAATTGTAAATCTCCCCATTAAATACCAATACTTTCTTCTGATCCTGACTTCTCATCGGCTGATGCGACAATTCCAAATCTACGATGCTCAATCGCCGAAAGCCCAGCGCTACTCTACCCTCTGCATAATAGCCCTCCTCGTCCGGCCCTCGATGGATGATTTTATCCGCCATTTTTTTGATTATTTGCTCTTTTTTCTCAATATCGTCAATAAAGCCAACAAATCCACACATTGTAATCTTCCTTTACCTATTGCTTGACTTCACCTTCTTTTTGGGAAGGCTTCTCTTTACTTCTTCTCTTTTGCTTCTCTGCCGCTCTCCGCAGTTGTCGTTTTGCCGCCTAGCTGCCCGGCAAATAAATTTATCAACCCTCTGCGCCTGTTTTGAAATTCTCCCAATACTGCCCCAGTGCTCGCTGTAGCCTCCTGACCGTTGTTTCCGTTTCTTCTCTTTCCACCGGCAGGATAATATCGGCATATTTCTGATAAAGCGGCTCTCTCTCCCGACAAACATCCTCCAAGGTCAAACCCTCTGGTATCAGAATGCCGCGATCCTTCGGCGAGCCAATCCGCCGCAGTATCTCATCATAGGATACCGCCAAATAAAGAATAATTCCATTTTCCTTCAAATTTTGCATGGCTCTTTCATAATAAACCGCACTCCCTCCTGTCGAGATAACGGTACGCGCAAAATTGATTTCCGCCAAAAGCGCTTCCTCCTTTCGGGCAAATTCTTCATTGCCCTCTGTATCAATAATCTCTTGAAGCAGCTTTTTATGCTTTTGCTGAATCAATAAATCGGTATCGACAAAATCATAGCCCAGCCTTTTAGCCAAAATCACACCTAGAGTTGATTTTCCCGAGCCGGACATACCGACTAATACGATATTTTTCTCATCCATTTTGCTTTCCTCTTTTATTTGATTTTAAATTCCAGCTCTCGCTATATCCGGCTATATTTTTCATCAAAACACTCCTGCACACTCTGTTAAAAGCTTCCTTGTTCATTCCAAGGCCTTTCACAGGGCTTTTCGCATCTGCTTTTTATCATGGCTCCTTCGTCTGCCGGATTCCCTTTGCTTCGGCAGGGTTTTTCGCTTATCTTTGCCTTCAAGCAAGCCCTTTTCGCTCCTATCAGCCGCCCAAAGCCCCAGTATTTTTCCAGCGGCTTCTCGCAAGGCCTTTTACAGCGCCTTTTACAAGGCTTCTCGCATCTGCTTTTTATCATGGCTCCTTTGTCCTGCCGGATTCCCTTTGCTTCGGCAGGGCTTTTCGCTTATCCTTCCTGCCCGATCTACAATCTTCTGCACTATTCTTTAATAAATCCCTCTTTTTGGTATATTTGCCGCAACTTTTGCCCAATGACCTTCATGCTTCTGGCTTCGGCAATTTCCAAGCCTTTTTCTCTTAGCCATGGCTTTTCTCCACGCAGAATCGCTTCCAGCTTTGCCTTGAATTCTTCGGTTCCCGACGCCTTGCAGACATGCTCATCGTCGTTCAGCCAGCCCTCGTATACCGAAATATCCCGCACTACAACCGGAATACCACAGGCAAGCGCCTCCAGCACAACAATACCCTCTGTTTCCTCATGCGTCATAAAAGCGAAAGCATCGGCGCCGCAATAGGCATCGCGAAGCTCGTTCGGTGTTACGAAGCCGGCGAAGCAAAGGTTTTTCGGCGGGTTTTCAACAAGCGCCCGAATTTCTTGGGGAATTAGGTTCAAATTGGTTTGACCAAACCATAAAAACCTTGCCTCCGGCATTTGCTCTGCCAGCTCGGCAAATTCTAGAATCCCTTTTCTGGCAATGTAATGACCCACTGAAATAATAATCGGCGTATCTCCGTCTACTCCGTATTTTTTACGAAAGGACTCTCGTTTTTTATCATTGGGCATAAAAAAATTGGTATCAATTCCATTTGACAGGGAATACATCGGCTTATCCAATCCATATCGCCGCAAAAGCCCCTTAGAATATTCCGTCGGCGTAATAATAATATCTCCCAGCCCATAGCAAAAGGAAATCCATTTGCGAAAGAGGGGCGCTAGGCAGTTGGAGCCTCGAAACGAATTGCGAAAATCCTCCTCCGTCGAATGTCCATAATAAACAATATGCTTACCCTGCAGCTTTGCCCGAAAAGCCGCCAGCACCGAATCGGGAAAAATCGTATTGATATGAATAATTTCCGCCTTCTTCCACCAAGAGGTTATCACCTCAATTCCGGCTTGCTCTAAGCTTCTGGTCTGATGTAAAATCGCTCGTCCAATTCCACTTTTCCTAATCGTATGAAAACCGCCCATATATATTTGTACTCGCATACTTCACCCCTTTGCTTTGAACATTGAAAATGGTTAGAGTACTAAATCAAGATAAATACAAGACAACCGGACAGTGGTCGCTCCCCATAATATCCATATGAATTTCCGCATCTGCAATCCGTTCTTTAAAATCATCCGATACCAGAAAATAATCAATTCTCCAACCGACATTCCGTTCTCTGGCCTTGCCGAAATACGACCACCAAGAATATGCCTCTGTTTTATCCGGATAAAGATACCGGAAGGAATCCGTAAATCCCGCCTGCAAAAGCGTCGTCAGCTTTTCTCTTTCTTCGTCGGTAAAGCCCGCATTGCGGCGGTTTGCCCTGGGATTGGCCAGATCAATTTCCTGATGCGCCACATTTAAATCGCCGCAGACAATAACCGGCTTCTTTTTATTTAAGTCCAAAAGGTATTGGCGAAAGGCATCTTCAAAGTTCATGCGGTCATCCAGCCGTTCCAGTTCTCGCTTTGAATTGGGCGTATAGACCGTTACTAAAAAAAATTCTGGCAGCTCCGCCGTTATCACCCTGCCCTCCTTATCATGCTCCGGCACGCCAATATCATAGGTCACCGCCAGCGGCTCCTCCTTACAGAAAATCGCCGTTCCCGAATATCCCTTTTTGGTCTTGGCATAATTAAAATATTGAAAATAACCGGGCAGCTCCAGCTCTACCTGATCCGGCTGAATCTTCGTTTCCTGTAGGCAAAAAAAATCTGCGTTCTGATTGTGAAAATATTCATAAAAACCCTTGCCAATGGCAGCACGGATGCCGTTTACATTCCATGAAATCAATTGCTTCATTTTCTCTATTCCTTTCCCTCTAAATCAAATCCGCCTTCACGGAAACAATGGATTTTTCCCGCTAAAGCCAGTTGCTTTAAAAATTACATCTGCCCGCAGGGATATCCTTCATTTTAAGCTCTTCCACCAGCCAAAAGTGCCTCCTTCAAAAAGCCTTTCTCATTCGAAAACAGAAAAATCGTCCTGACTATGTCCTATTGTTTCCGAAACGGGCAGCTCTTGCCTGCTCGACAGGCTTCCACCTTATGAATCAGCAAAATGATTCCCAGCCCCACCAGGCATAGTCCGATATGCGCCGCCATATCCACGGAAATAAGCTCTACTCCAGCAAACGGCCACAGCTTCCGCAGCGAACCTAGCATCATTCCAATCAAAAAGGCAAAAATAGCGTCATGATAGCGTGCCAATGCCCATTTCAAAAATTTGGAGAATCCAACGATGCCGATTCCCGCTCCGGCAGCAAAAACTAAAATAATCAGCAAATGCCCTTCGGCAAAGGGCGCTTTGATTACTTCCATAATTTGATGATATTTCCCCAGCAAAACCAAAATAAAGGAGCCGGAAATTCCCGGCAGAATCATGGCGCAAATCGCCACCACTGCACTTAAAAAATATGCCAAAAGCGTAGCCGGCGTTTCCTTCGGCAGCAAGCCGACCAGCCAATAGAGAAGCGCCGCACCTATGACCAGAAAGCCGATATTAGGCAGCGTTTTTTTCAAATCCTTGCTCATCAGCACAACGGAACCCAAAATCAAACCAAAGAACACAGCAAAGGTCTTGGATTCATGATAAGTCAGCAAATACGACATAGCCCTTGCCAGACTGAATATGGCAAGGGCAATTCCCAATACCAGAGGAATCAAAAAGCCCAAATTCATACGCTTTAAAAGCTCTTTCCATTTCCCTGCAAACAGCAGGGTTAAAAGCTTCGCGTCATAATTGCTGATTGAGTCGATTAATTCTTCGTAAATGCCAACGATCAAGGCGATCGTTCCACCCGACACACCCGGAATAACATCCGCCATGCCCATAAAAAAGCCCTTTATCAATAAACTCACTGCTGTCAGTCCATAATTTTTTCTGCCCGCCTGTAATTTTTGCTGCTCCAGTTTCAATTTTTCCTCCACACTGATCGCCTCAAGCCTTTATTTTTTATGTTTTATAAGACTCAAAGACATTTTCACTTACTTTTGATTGCTTTTTTTCCGACCCGCTTTGCTTTTCCGCCGTCCTAGTCGATTGTCTTTCTCCTATGACTGCCCTATCAATCGCTTTTGCTCTGCCTTTTTGTGCCGAATATTTTCCATATTGCTACCGTCCAAATCAGAGAAGCTTAACTTACTTTCCTTCTCCTGCCCAGCTTGCTTTTGCTTGACAATGCTCTACTTGGCTTCATCTTTTTGGCTTTTTCCAGTCTATTTTATTCTTTTGTTTTTTTTGATTCCGGCTCGTCCTCCCGCTTTAGCGTTTCCAAGGTTTTCTCATAAATATCCGCCTTCTCTTCCTCTACTTCAGGCAGCTTTTTGACCTTGGAATCCAAAATCGAAGTGATTACAATTGAGCAAAGCAAAAGTGCCAGCGCCAAATAAATCAGCTGATGATGCCGATTAATCGGGCAGGCCTCCTGCCCCCACATTGCAATATAGTCCTTCCCGACAATAACTAAAGTAATCAGCGCAAATCCGGTAGCTCCTGCAAAAATAGCATTACTGGTTTTTTTCATTTGATTTCGAGTCATAAATTCCTGCGGGATAATGCACTTATCCTCCGTTCCTTTCTTTATTATAGATCTCCCTTAAGCAGAGCCGAAGTTTCGCCGTTTCAAGCCCTCCGCTTTGCCTTCCGAGCGTTGATTTTCTATTGCTTCTCTCAGCCGCGAAATACGCTCCCGCCGATAAACTCACGCAAAATGGAATTTCCCGGCACGCTCTCGCTGCCATATCCCAGAAAATAGTCCAAAAACTTAAGCAAGCGTCTGGCCTCATTGTAAGCCGGCGAGCTTTCCGGTATGTTGAACAGCAGCGGATCTGCATATTGCTTTAAGATCGCCAGCTCATAGATATGAGCGGAATTGAACATAAAATCCGCCGATTCCTGATAGGGAAAAATATAATTTTCCTCTCCGCGCCGCACAGAATCCCACATCAAAAGAGTTTTTTCTGCCGTAACCCCACGATATTGAAAATCTCTAACCATACGGCGAATACAGCGCCCGTCCGTCGTAGGAATTCGATTATGTCCATCCAGATTTAGCTGTGTCAACGCGCTAATATAGACCTTGTATTTATTTTCGCTCGGCAGAGAATAAGAAAGCTCATCGTTTAGGCAATGGATTCCTTCAATGATAAGAATTTCATTTTTTAGCAGCTCTGTCGCTTTTTCCGCATATTCTCTAGTGCCAATCACAAAATCAAATTTCGGCAGGTGAACCGGCTTGCCCGCCAGAAGCTCCGTCATATCTCGATTAAAGCCTTCCACATCTATCGCCTTTATGGTTTCAAAGTCATAATTCCCCTGCTCGTCCCTCGGCGTTTTTTCCCGATCCACAAAATAATCGTCAACCGAGATGATTTTCGCTCGAATTCCGTTCGCCAGCAGCTGAATCGACAGCCGATGCGCAAAGGTGGTCTTGCCGGAGGACGACGGCCCTGCAACGAAAACAAATTTTTTCCGGTCAATATTTGCGGCAATCTGTGATCCTATTTCAGAAATCGTTTTCTCCATCAACGCTTCCGTCACCAGAATCAAGTCCTTCATCCGCCCCCCCTCAATCATGGCATTGAGCTCCGCCGTGTTTTCAACACGAATCAGGCGGCTCCAGTCCGTCGTAGTCTTAAGCACCTCAAACAGCTTGCGATCCGGCGTAAAGGGCGCCGCTTTCTCCGGCTCCTGACGCTTTGGCATTTGCAGAATCAAGCCGTTTTCATAGGGATACAGAGCAAAATCCGGAAGATATCCGGCGCTTGGCGCCATATAGCCGTAAAAATAATCATAGTAGCCATCCAACTCGTAGACATTGGTTTCCGATGCCCGCCGATACTTCATCAAAGCCGCCTTAGCTGACATGTTTTGCTTGCGGAAAAGCTGCGCCGCTTTTTTGGTTTTAAGCTGATGTTTGCGAATCGGCGTATCGCTTGCAACATATTCCCGCATCACCTCTGCAACCTGCGCTAAAAAAGCTTCGTCCACCTCCATCAAAGAGCCATCCGCCGCTTTAAGCTCACAATAAAAGCCCTGATTAATCGAAAACTCGATTTTAGCTTCACAGTCCTTCCTGTTTTCCGGCAATACCTGATGGATTGCTCGAATCAGCAGGAACGACAAGCCTCTTTGAATTGTTCGGTAGCCGTCGGGCGTAGTGCTGTCCAGCCATACGATTCGATCGCCGTCCTTTGCCTCCTTAGTCAGCTCCCGTAGGCTTCCGTTGACCTGCGCCAGTACAATCCTACCCGCAAACTCATTCTGCGAACGCTCTGCCAGCTCTTTCAAGTAAAGCCTGCTTCCGCCCCATTCCAGTTTCTTTCCGCTTTGCAATAAATGAATCACCTTATTCTCCTTATTTGGTCTTTCCATTTACAGTTTCGTTTTGCATCAATGCTTCCAGCCCTTTTATTTGCGTCAGTATTTCCTCTTTTCGCCGACCTGCCGCCTGATTTTCCGGCAGCGCATCGCCCAGACTCCGCAGAATCGCTTCCATCTCTCGCCGCTCCTGCTGCCGTAGCTCTAAAAGCTGCTTCTGATCATCAAATTTCTCCGTTTTCCCAAACAGATACTCCCTCTCGCTGTATTCCTCGTCTTTTCCCCAAGTGGCATAAATCGCCACATAATATTTACCGGCTTCTCTGATAATGCATTCTTGCCCAATGCGAAAGCCCAGCCGATGAAGAATGCGCCGAACCAAATGACGATCGGCATGAGGCGAAAGAATCAACTCGGTTTCCTCTGTCAGGCAATCCGCTCCGTTCTTTAAAATCCTCTCCATAAGAATACCGCCCATGCCGGTAATAATTACCGTTGAAAGCTTCATTCCATGGCAGGCCGCCAGCCCGTCCGACAGGAGAAAGAGAATCCTCTCCTCCACTCCATAGTCGCGCGCATTTGCCTGCGCTCTTTCTAACGGCTGCCTGCGAACATCCAGCCCGTAAATTGGGCGTTCCGGAAAGCGCTTTGCCAAATAAATCGGAACGAAGCCGTGATCGGTTCCGACGTCAGCCAGCGCACCTGACGGATTTTTGACCAGATCGGCGATTCGCTGCAATCTTTTTGTTAATTTCATAGCCTTTGAATTCCCCTATTTATTCCAAATAGTCCTTCAGCTTCCGGCTGCGGCTAGGATGGCGAAGCTTACGCAATGCCTTGGCTTCAATCTGCCGAATTCTTTCTCGGGTAACATTGAATTCCTTGCCGACCTCCTCTAAGGTTCTGGCTCGTCCATCCGTCAGTCCAAAGCGCAAATTCAAAACCTTCTGCTCCCGCTCGGTCAAGGTTTTCAGCACATCAATCAGCTGCTCCTTCAGCAGCGTAAATGCCGCTGCATCCGCCGGCACGGGCACATTATCGTCTTGAATAAAATCTCCTAAATGACTGTCTTCTTCTTCACCAATCGGCGTTTCCAGCGATACCGGCTCCTGTGATATCTTTAAGATTTCCCTGACCTTATCAACTGGCATATCCAGCTCCTCGGCAATTTCCTCTGGCAGCGGATCTCTGCCCAGCTCCTGCAAAAGCTGGCGGGATACTCGAATCAGCTTATTGATCGTTTCAACCATATGCACCGGAATGCGAATCGTTCTGGCCTGGTCGGCAATGGCTCTGGTAATTGCCTGGCGAATCCACCAAGTCGCATAGGTACTGAATTTATATCCCTTGGTATAATCAAATTTCTCAACTGCCTTCATCAGCCCCAGATTGCCTTCCTGAATCAAATCCAAAAAGAGCATCCCTCTGCCGACATAGCGCTTGGCAATGCTGACAACCAGCCGAAGATTAGCCTCCGTCAACTGCTGTCTGGATTTGACATCGCCTTCTCCCATCTTCCTAGCCAGCTCGACCTCCTCGTCCGCCGACAGCAGAGGCACCTTTCCGATCTCCTTTAAATACATTCTCACGGGATCGTCAATATTGATTCCATCCGGCAGAGTCAGATCCAGCTCTATTTCTTCATCCTCATCCTCGTCCTCGTCTTCATCTACTACCATGCCAAGGACGTCAATCCCCATCTTGTCCAGATAGTCGTACATATGTTCGATATCTTCCGAATCAAGCTCTGCATCCTTTAAATAATCCTCAATTTGACGGTATTCGAGTACATTCTTTTTCCGCTTTGCCTCATTTACCAGTTTTTCTAAATATTCCGTTAATTTTGGATTTTCAATATCGCCCATTTCTTTTTCCTTTCTCTTGCCGAATCAAGGGATATTCCGTCCTTCATGCTTTTATCCGGTATCACAGCTTTTTCGTGTTGGCTTAATCGCCGCCGTCAAGCCGTATCTTCAGCTGCAGCAGCCTTTTTTTCTCCTCTATCAGCTTCATCAGCTCCTTCGGATCCTTCTCGTTTTTTTGCCGCTCCTTCAGGCAAAATTCCCGCATTGTCCGCACAGCATCGGTAATCAGCTGCTCCAGCTGCTCCTGATTCTCCGGCGTTAGCCGGCGGTTAAAAAGAGAAGCAATCCGCTTCTGCTCACTTGCCTCTGAAAAATGATGCATCATAATCGCCGGCTCTGGCAGCTTGCCTTCCTCATAGGTCGCCGACACAATCTCAAAAATTTTTCGGTAAAATTCATTTTGAAAATGCTCCGCCCGAATGTGCTTGCAAACCTCGTCATAGACCCGGCGATGTGACACGATAACGCTGATCAGCTCTTCCTCCGCTCCTCCAAAGGCTTTGACTTCTTTTTTATAATTTTCGCTACTATTAAATTTCGCGATTCCCTGCTCTTTTCCTTTTTTTGCCAAAAAATCATTTATCCCCTCCGCATTCAGCCGATAACGGCGAATAATCGCGTCCCGATAATTGTTGATCTCCAGCTTGGAATCCAGAGTCAAAAGTCGGCGCACCGCCTCCTCAGAAAAACGAATTTGATCGGAGGGATCGGCCAGATTGTATTTTCGCGCCTCCTGTTCAATTTCAAACATAAACGCCGGAAGCGCTCGTCCGATCGCCTTTTCAAACGCCTCCTTCCCCTCCTTTTGAATCAGCTCATCGGGATCCTTGGCAGTTTTTAGCTGAACGACTCTGACCTCAATACCCTCGGATTTCAGGATCGGTATCGCCCGCAAGGCTGCCTGAACACCAGCATTGTCCGCATCATAGCAGATATAGACCTTCTGCGCATAGCGCTTCATGGCATGTGCGTGATTTTTGGTAAACGCCGTTCCAAGCGAAGCGACCGCATTGTCAAAGCCTGCCTCCTGTAGGCTAATCACGTCCATATACCCCTCCGCCAGCAAAAAATACGGCTGGCGACTGGATTTTGCCAAATTTAAGCCATACAAATTTTTTGATTTTTCAAAAATTTCCGTTTCCGGCGAATTTAAATACTTTGGCAGCGCCTCACCAAATACCCTGCCGCCGAAGGCAATCACCCGATTTTGGCTGTCCCTGATCGGAAACATCAGGCGATTAAAAAATCGGTCATAATAAACGCCGTGATTCTTTTTATCGGAAACGACCAAGCCGGCATCAAGCAGCTGCTGCGGCTGAAAGCCTTTTTCCGTCAAAAAGCGGAATAAATCATCCCGATACACCGTCGCATAGCCAAGCGCAAATTTCTGCGCCGTTTCCATTGAAATATTTCTTTGCTCTAGGTATTGTCTGGCCACTCTGCCGTAGGCTTCATGCGTCAGGCAATAGTAATAGTATTTTGCCGCCAAATAATTGGCCTCATAAAGGCTTTTCTTATATTCCAGCCTTTTGCGCTCGGCTTCGCTGATTTCTGCCTCCGGCAAACGAATTTTCGCTCTATCCGCCAGATAGGCAATGGCCTCCTGAAAATTAAAATTTTCATATTCCATTACAAAGGTAAAGACATTGCCGCCATTGCCGCAGCCAAAGCAGTAATACATCTGTTTCTCGGGGCTGACTGAAAAGGACGGAGTTTTTTCATTATGAAAAGGGCAAAGTCCAAAATAGGAGCCGCCCTTTTTTTCCAAATGAACATATTGCCCAACCACCTCAACGATATCGTTGTGCTGTCTGATTTCTTCAATCAGGTCTTCCTTATAATACATAGCTATTCCTTCCAAACTCCGGGAACAAATATCTCCTCAAATTTGCGAATCGCATATTGATCCGTCATTCCGGAGATATAATCCAGCACGACTCTTTTGGGAGAAGCATACTCAACGACCTGTCTGGCATATTCCTCCGGCAAATCCTGCCAATGCTGAATAAAATGCTCAAACAAAGTCCTCAGCATACGCTTGGCCTTAAATTCTTCATTTTTTGCCCTTGAACCGATGTAGACATGCTGAAACATGTAGACCCTAAGCTCGTGCATGGCCTTGTCCACCTCCGGCGACATGTAGACGTCCGGCTTTTCCAGAGAATTATTAACCACATCATGAATCAAAGTGTTCAGCCTTTCCTTGGTATTTTTCCCCAATACGCTCGTCAAATGCTTTGGCAAATCTGCTTCACAGATTACCTTGCCCCGAAGCGCGTCGTCAATGTCATGATTGATATAGGCGATCTTATCCGACAGCCGAACCACCTTTCCTTCTAAGGTAAAAGGCATACAGCGGCTGGGATGATTTAAAATGCCATCTCTGACCTCTCTGGTCAAATTCAGCCCTCGATTGTTATTTTCCAAGCGCTCTACGATTCGGACGCTTTGCTCGTTATGCTCAAAGGTGATCTCCTCCTCCGGCAAAATTTCCTTGCAGGCGTCCGCCAACGCACGCTCTCCGGCATGCCCGAACGGCGTATGCCCCAAATCATGCCCCAGCGCAATCGCTTCCGTCAAATCCTCATTTAACGATAAGGAGCGGGCAATGCTTCTGGCTATTTGAGCCACTTCCAATGTATGAGTTAAGCGAGTCCGATAATGATCTCCTTCCGGCGCAATAAATACCTGCGTTTTATGCTTTAATCGGCGAAAAGCCTTGGAATGCAGTATCCTGTCCCTGTCCCGTTGAAAATCCGTTCTCATATCGCATGGAAGCTCCGGATATTCTCTGCTGCTTTGCGCACTTTCACTAAAGCAGGCGTAGGGACTTAACAACAATTTTTCCCTTTCATATTGTCGCTGCCTTAAATTCATACAAAAACCTCTATTATGCTATTTCTGCCAGCATCTTTTTTAGTCGGTCACGATGTCTGGTTTCCTCACCGATCAATCTATCCAGAGCCGCGTTTAGCTGCTTATCCTCTTGGAATTTACGCAGCGAAGCATAGTAATCGATCGTCAGCTGTTCGGTTTCTATCGCCACGGCAATCGCCTCCTTCAAGCTTTCCGGCTTTTTCTGCTCTCTGGCAAAGGCCAAAGAAGCGGTAAAGGAAGCAAAATAATCCTGCACCGAATCCGTCATCAAATAATCATGGTTGCCATTCTCATCTCCCAGCTCATTGTAAAAGCCCTGAAACACCTTGGCATGCTCCTTTTCGTCCTCCGCCATCTGTAGCAGCAACGCGCGAACCTCGCCTTTTGCCAGCTCCGCATATTGGCGATAAAATACTACTCCCTCTTCTTCCAGATTAATCGCCAGCTGCAATACCTCCTGCGCTGTAAACCTTTGTTCCATGACTACCTCCTTTTGAATATCCCGTCAAACCTCCGCCACCCGAACACGAAAAAACAAATCCTCCGCCCCAAAGCAGCCTTTCCCATTTCCAAAAAACAATCCTGCCCTTTATTATTCTCCCTCCACCCCCAAAATCCTTTTTTGCAATAAAAAAACTCAATCAAGCGGCAAAATCAGGATGAGGCGTAGCTTCATCCTGATTTTGTCATTTGATTGATTCAAAGCATGAGCAGCAGGACGGCTCTGCCGAACTTGCTGCGAATGCTTTCCTCCATTCCTCCGTCATGCTGCTTCAGATTTTGCTGCATTATTTTATAACCATCCAGCTTCCATCGGTTAAACTGCCCTGCCTATAAAGCTTGTTTTCATTTTTTAGTTTTTCTATATCTCTTTTTATCGTCTTGTCGGATACATCAAGCTTATTACTTAACTCAACAATGGTAACTTTGGGATTATTTGCTATTTCTTCCACAATGAACCTCTGTCTTTCTTTTGCAAGTAATTTTTTAGGGACATTCTTAGGGACATTCTTAGGGACATTCTTAGGGACATTCTTAGGGACATTTTCACTGCTGTAATTTCTGTTATATAAGGTAAGTATTACTCCATTATCCGACGTTTTATACTCCGGTTTTTTATCATAATCTTCGTAGTCTTTGAATATTCGCCTAACCCCTGATGCGTAGTTTTCTATAAAATCAGCCTTATCAAGAGCATCCAAAAGGATTTGATTTCTTTTGGCTGTCATTCCAGCTTTTATATCCTCTACAGTTAATCCATTCGGCAGAGATCCCGGAGAAAATATCATTACTCTATCATCATAGTACTCTACCTTTATATCCCCACTAAGAGAATAATCTCTATGGCAAAAACAATTACATATGGCCTCCCTCAATGCCCTTTGGGGAATATCATCATATTCCTCTCTCTGAGGTTTCCCCGTTATGATTATTTTCTTTTTATTAGAAAGGTTTGAGAAGTATAAAATATCATCCAACTGCTTCATAACAGAACCTGTAAATTCTTTCTTATCTAAAAATACGGATACATCTGTTCCTTGAAACACTGCAAGCTTACTCACGGTGGGGTTTTGATCACTAAGCAGCAGGGCTGCATTGTTATATTTCCCATCAGTATTTAATAATGAAGATCCTCTTAGATCAAACTCTATCTCCTTCTCTTTCAATTTCATCCTTACATATTCAAATGTCAGGCTTTGATTTTCTGATGACAATTTTTCGTATTCCCCTGATTTACTGGCTATCATCATTCGTTGTATTTCTTCGTAGCTTGCAAGTCTTTTGGTACTTCCTACTCTTATATATACGCCCTTTGAATTAAAGCCTTCCCCATCTTTGTAATAATACGGCTTATTTATTCCTTTTTTGATTGATATAGTAAACACTCCATCTGTTTTTATTTCAATCAAATCAATAACACTTGGATAAAATGCATTGAATATCCAATTGCTGATGATCTCTTCCCACTGCTTGTATCGTTTCTCACTATGCTCTATTTTATTCCCATCATCATCTACACCAAGCAATATGGCTCCGCCTTGAGAGTTAAGAAAGGATACTATCTCTGCTTTCAGCTGGTTTGTTTTTTTAGGAATATCGGATTTATATTCCAACTGATTATTTTCCATGGAATCCCCCTTTCTTATAAAAGCTGTGTTTTTTAAATACTTATTTATAAAATTTCCCCTTAATATTTTATTGTATTATACTACATTTTTTAATTAAAATATAGTTCTAATGCTTTTTCTTCAATTTCTTCTAATTTTTCCTTGGTTTCATCACAGATGAGCTTTTCATATTTTGAGTATAAAAATTGAGTGACAGTCTATCCATCCTCAAAGCTTAAAAGCTTTGCAAAAACCTTTAATGCCTGATTTTATTGGGATTTCTTGTACTCTCATCATTACAGTATTATTCCCCTTACCGATTCCGCCAAATAATAAAATCAGGATGAGGCGTAGCTTCATCCTGATTTTGTCATTTGATTGATTCAAAGCATGAGCAGCGACGGCCCTGCCGGACTTGCTGCGAATGCTGTTTTACTCTACCCAGTTTTCCAATTTTTCCATTGTCAAGCGATAGGTATCTTGACTGATCTGCGGCAGCTTTCCGCCCCACAACTCCTCTGCCTGCTCAAAGCCTTTTTTTGATGGCAGCTACCAGGCTATCTTTTTGACCGGCATCTCCGCCGGAAATCGCTTTAGCAAAATCTACCAAACGCTCCGCCGTTTTTTCCGCGCTCCAATAACCGCCTTCCGCCACGTCCAGCTTTGCCTGCTCAATATCCTCTGCGGTAAATTTCAGATCAAAGCCCTCAACCGCTTCTCCTGCCAATGTCCGCTCTAAGATATTTTTCAAGCCGCCAGCCTGTTTAATAAAGGTATCCGTTGCTGTTCCCAGCATTTTTTTCAGCATTTGCTGCTGATTCTCCGCCTGCATTTGACGAATTTTCATCATATCCGGCTTCACATAGACTTGCTTCGGCTCGGGCTTAGCTGACACCTCCAAAACAGCCGCCGCATTCTCCTGCGGTTCTTCCTTTGCCTTTTCCTTTTTTACTGTCTCATTTTTGGGCAATACTTCTTTATTGTACTCATAGCCCGTCTGCGTTACTTGGTTTATCATAGCATTCCTCCTTGCGCTATCGACCTCGGCCGCCCCTGCAATTCCACATTGCCTTGTTTTTTACAAGCCAACTTCCTTTTGCCTTGTAAAAAACGGACAGCCCTCTTTCTTTCATGTTACCTTTTGTATATCGGCACTTTTCTCTTTTTCCTTAATGTGCCTGCAAAATATAGCTTCAAGCTTTTTCGTCGGCACTTGGAAGCCTCCTAACCGGATATGCTCTAGCAACTGCTCCAAACGCCAAATTTTATACCTTCTCCGCCATTTTTGCCCGTTAAAATACAAAGGCTCCCGCCCTTCGGCCTGATAGCCAAAGAGTGGAAGCCTTCCCACATCCCGAAAGATATTTTCAAGACCTATTGCTCAATCAAAAATTCCTTTGCCAGCCAGCCGGCGATGTTTCCGGAATTATCCGTAGTATAAAGCCATGTATAACCGTCTTTTTTGATCTCCTCCACACCAAATTCAACCGTTAAAATTTCGCCCTCATAGACCTTGCCTAATTTCGGCGCATTCAACCCCGGACTTTGCCGAACATTTAGCGCATCAGCATTGACCTTATACATAACTCGTTTGCCGTCCTGTGGGATGATCGGCGCAATCGGCTCCGCAGCAATCATACTGTTTTTGGAGGCCGCCAGCACCGTTCTGTTTTCCCTTATGAAATTGTTCACTCCAATTGCCACGGCTCTGGCAACGACCTGACGATAGCTGTCCGTAAAGAGAAGCTCCTCCTCTACGGGATTGCTCAAAAATCCCGCCTCCACTAAAATCGCCGCCATCTTGGAATTGGCTGTTACCACATGCTTAGCTATCTTTATTCCCCGATCCACCGCAGAAGTTACGCCAATCAAGCTCTTGTCAACCATTGCCGCTAATTTTTTCTCCAGCGAGGAATAGTCGCCAACCTTGCTGACCCCGCTATACCAAACCTCAATCCCGTTCGGAAGGCGATTCGGATCAACCGAATTGGCATGCATGCTGATAAAAATATCCACCTTCAGCGAATTTGCCATATTGGCTCTGGCCATCAGCTCCGGATAAACATCAGTCTCTCTGGTCATATAAACCGTATAGCCCATGCTTTGCAGATCATCTCTCAGCTTTAAGGAAGCCGCTAAGGCAAAGTCCTTTTCTTTTCGCTGATTGAAGGAGATAGTTCCCGGATCACGCCCGCCGTGGCCGGGGTCGATCAGAATATGAACATATTTGTTCGCGTCTGACAGCTCCTGCGCTGATGGCAGGGGCAAAAGCACCGCTTGACTCAATCGCTTTTGGATGGTTTCCTTCCAATCGCCCTGAGAGGCATCAATGCTTCCTGTTGTCGAATCGGAGGGCATTTGCGGACTGGCCGGCTTTTCCGATACCGCCTTATCGACAGGATCTTCCTTACTGATTCCCTGTGCCATGGCTTCAATAGAGCGAATATCAATCTGCAACGAATTGTCTGCAAAAAAGTATTTCAAACCATTGATATCTCCCAGCTTTGCCACCTCAAAAACAATCCGGCTAATCGGCTCTTTTCCCTCTCCGCTCTCTTGAAACTGAGCCACTCGAATTTTATTGATATTGTCATAGGAAATTGGCAGAAATTCCCATTTTCCCGGAGCAAAGGTTGCGCCCTCCACGTCGAAAATGATTCGGCTCGGCGCCTCCAAGGTAGAAATTTTTACCTTTTTCTCCAAAATACCGCTCATTCGCAGAACCACCAGACCATTATAGACCATGACCTCGGCCTTTTCGATCGTATTTCCGGCTGCCGCGCTGGCAAAATAGGTGTTGTCAGCAGGCGCTGCCGACTGCGGCTTTTTCTCTGTCAAAATCCCTGTCCTGCTCGCCGCATCAAAACTCACCTCAAAGCCAAGCGCTTCTCCGATTGCTCTAAGCGGCACCATCGTCCGCATTTCCCCATTTTCAAATACGGCAATTCTCGGAACCGAGCCGCTATCCAGAGCAATTTCCTGCCCATTGACCAGCATCAACGGCCGGTTTACCCAAAGCTCTATTTCCTTTTGCAGAGTGGTAATCAAGATTTTTTTCTCGACCGGCTCCCATTTGACATCGGCATTGACATGCTCCGCCAAAAAGCGAACCGGCACAACAATTCGCGAAGCCTGTACATAGGGCGGAACAAGCATCGGAATGCTTTCCCCATTCAGCATGACCTGTGCCGCAAATACCGAGTGAGCTTCTCCGTCAAGCTTGATAGTCATCGCCGAATCTGCAAAAGCAAGGGCTGCTTGCAGCCACAGTATTAAAAGCGTAAATATTGCCGTCGCTGTCTTTTTGTATTTCATTCCTGTTTTTCTTCTTTCTAAATTTTTCTTGACCTTTTCCGGTCAGTGTGATTTATTCCTGTGAACCTTAGCCTTGCCTCCTGATAAGGCTCCTCTCAAAGACTATGAAAGGCCGCTTCTCATCGCTCTCCCGCAGCCGTTTTTTATAAAGCAGTTCAAAGCAAAAGCCATTGCCGCCGCACGACAGCCTCCAGCCCTCGCAGCCGCAGTCAAAGGCTCTTACCTCTCAAAAAATATCTGCGCCTTTCATTTCTCGCGCCATGGCTCCCTGTCCATCCTCCTGAATATTAATTGGCTCTCTTCTATTTGGAAAACTGCATTATCCCCTAGAAAATATCTTGCTGCGTCAAATTTTCCTACGGCAAGAAATCCTCTCTTTTCGGCGAGAATATGTCAACAATTTTACCGGCGCTAAGACAGGTAGAGTTATGCATTGCTCCCGAAGGAATATACACCGTATCTCCCGCCTTTAATACCACCGTTTCACCATCAATCTCAAAAGAATGCTCTCCGGAAATCGCATAGGTAATCTGCGTATGCGGATGCGAATGCAGCTTACCGGTTGCTCCCGCCTCAAAGGTCAATTCACAAACCATCAAATTGTCATCATAGCTCATGACCTTGTGCAGAGTGCCTTCTCCCATTTGTCTTGTAAGAGCTTCTTCATTTCTTACTACCTTCATAACCTTCTCCTTCCCAAGCAATCAAAGCATATTTCCTTCTTTTTCAAGAATCCCTTCACTATCCGTTTAAAATATATCATACTTTCCGCAAAAAGCAAAGCCCTTTCACAATTTTGTTATGAAATTGTTATTTTAGCGGCCTTTCAACGCAAATCGCCGGCCTTTCAAAAATGGGAAAAAATCCAAACAACACCGCTATAAATGCTTTTCGCTCAAATACAAGATAGGCCTGCTTTCCGCTTATCACGCAAAGCAGGCCTATCCTCACATACCTCAAAACTTTTTATGCTTTAAATCGTCTTGTATATAAAAGGGTGAGAAAAAATCCCAATACTCCAAGCGCTCCCGCCGCCGCAAAGGCCATCTGATAGCTGCCGGTGGCAAGTACAATTCTGCCTGCCGCAAGCGGCCCCAGCGTTCCTGCCAAGGCAAAGCCGATAAACATAATACCATAATTGACGCTGTTAAACTTCGCGCCGAACCGATCGGCGGTAAACCCGGGAAATACCCCCATAAAAGCACCAAAGCAGATGCCGGCTATCGCCACTCCCGCCATAAACAAAGCGCTTTGCCCCATACCGCTGATCCCAAGCAAAAACAGCCCCACAATCGAAATGACAAAAACAATCCGAATAACCTGAATCCTGCCAAGCTTATCCGATAAGTAGCCTGCCATAATCCTGCCCAAGGCATTAAAAAGCGCTAGCAGGCTGACAGCAAAAGCTGCCTGCGCCGGCTCCATCCCAATCATCCTCTGCGCCATCGGGGAAGCCTGCGAAATAATCATCAGTCCCGAAAAAGCCCCGCACATCAGCATCAGAAACATAATATAAAAAGAGCTTTCTCTGAGCATCTGCCTCCAGTTCTTATCCTTGCCGGCGCCGGCTTCCACCCTTTGCGCCTGCTGCTTGGCCATATTGGCCGGAAGAAAGTCAGCCGGAGCCTTTTCAATAAAAAAAGCCGCTGCAATAATAATTATGCTGAACACGCCGCCCAAAATACGAAACGCCATTAAAATACCGTAACCGCCTATCAGAGCATGAGCAATCGGCGGTATGATAACCGAGCTTAAGCCGTAGGTCGCCGTAGCGATTCCTCCAATTAAGCCTCTTTTATCTGGAAAAAACTTAACGGAATTACTGATTGTGCAGGTATATACAAAGCCCATGCCCAAGCCGCAGCACAGGCCATAGGTAATCATCAAAAGCCCCAAGCTATCGGCAAATCCGCTTAACAGCATACCGCCGCCAAACAATACTCCACCAATCAAAATTCCCCAGCGCGGCCCCAGCGAGTCGTTGATAAATCCTCCTCCTATCATCGTCAGCGGCCCGACTGCATTTGCCAGCGTAAAGACAATTGCCAGCGCCGCCGCCGTCAACGCGCTATCTCCAGTCAGTCCTTGCGCTTCGCTGATATGCTTTGCCATGGGCGCAGCAAACACGCTCCACGCATATAAAGAGCCAATGCATAAATTAATCAGGCAAGACGCCGCCAGTATCAGCCACCTCTTTTTCTCTAAATTCATTATCTTTTCTTTAAATCCTTCCGCAACAGTATAAATTGGTCAGTCAAATTAGTTTATTTCCCTGCGCCAACTACAGCCGGCCTCAGCTCTGCTTTGTCAGCTTAATCATTTTTAATCTGCTGAATTCCTCCCTCTCCTTTTCCTCTAACGCCGTAGCAATATCCTTGCTCAGTTTTTCGTACTTCGGTATCATAATATTTTTCAGCGCGTTGGCTCGCTTCTGCGTCTGCTTAATATGAAACGCCAGCCGATAGATTGCGTTCTCCACCTCCGCCAGCTTCATCGTCAGACGCTTCACCTTGGAAAATTGCAAATATGCCTCATCTAAAGAGCCTTCCGTTTTCCCAAAGCCATATTGCGGAATCAGCTTATCATCCAGCTTGTTTAAAATAGGAATCTCCACTCCCATAACAGACTTGGCTTCAATCTGAATATTTTCCTCCGGAGCAATCGCCTGCCCGATTTGACTGACCGTGCTTATACCCAGTCGAATATTCGTCTTCTGCAAGGCCAAATATGCCTGACTGAAAATAGTATCCATTTCCGCTTGCAGCTCCTCCACCTGATCAAGCAGGGACATCATTTCCCGCACCAAGATATTCCGCTTTTTATCCAACAGCTCAAAGCCCTGCCTGGACAGCGCCAGCCTTGATTTTGCCAAAATATAATTTCCTTTGGTTGGAAATAACGAGCTATCCATTTTTCACCCCGATAAAATGAGCTTTCTGGCAAGCCCATTCTCCTTTCCTATTCCATCAAATTCCTTGTTCCTTATTCTCCTTGACCGAAAGCAAATGCTTATTCCCAAGCTCAAAGCCTGACCGAACAGCGCCAGCCTTGATTTTGCCAAAGTATAGACCCCTTTCAGCGAGAATAACAAATGCTCATCTCTGCCAGATCAGGCTTGGCGGTAATTTTCTTCTATCCGCAAAAGGCGCTTATCTGCCGTTAAGGCCTTGCACTTCCGCTTTTTTCGTATTTTTCCCTGACTCTTTCCTGATAATAGCTGTTAACCAGCTCCTCATCGACTCTTGTCAGCTCCTCCCTCGGCAGGATGCTGAGCAGCTCCCAGCCCAAATCCAAGGTCGTATCAATCATTCGATCCTCGTCGAATTTTTGAGTAACAAAGCGCTCCTCAAACTGCTGCCCAAAAATCATATACAGCTTATCCAGCGGCGAAAGCTCCTCCTCGCCAATGACCGAAGCCAACGCCTTGACCTCCTGAACATGCGCATATGCCGCAAAAAGCTGATTGGCCACGCCGCCATGATCCTTTCTGGTATAGCCCTCTCCAATGCCGTCCTTCATCAGACGAGAAAGCGAAGGCAGCACCAATATTGGAGGATAGATACCCTTTTGGTGCAAAGAGCGGTCAAGCACAACCTGTCCCTCTGTGATATATCCGGTCAAATCGGGGATAGGATGCGTGATATCGTCATTGGGCATTGTCAAAATCGGAATCTGAGTGATCGAACCCGTCTTGCCTTCAATCATGCCGGCTCTTTCGTAGAGCATGGCCAAATCCGAATACAAATATCCCGGAAAGCCCTTCCGCGAGGGAATCTCCCCTTTGGAGGAAGAAATTTCTCGAATCGCCTCACAGTACGAGGTCATGTCTGTCAAAATAACCAGCACATGCATACCGCATTCAAAAGCCAAATATTCCGCCGCCGTCAATGCACAGCGCGGCGTGATTACTCTTTCAATGACCGGATCATTCGCCAGATTCAAAAACATGACTACCTTCTGCAAAACACCGCTTTCCTGAAAGCTTCGCTTAAAAAAATCAGCCACATCGTTTTTCACGCCCATCGCCGCAAAAACAATGGCAAAATCGTCCTGCTCTCGATCCGACAGCGAAAAATCTGCCGAATTGTTAAAAATAATTCTATTTTTGCTGCCAATTTGCGCCTGCTTGGCAATCTGCACCGCCAGCCGGTCATGCGGCAGACCATTGCCGGAGAAAACCGGCAGTTTCTGCCCCCGAATCAGGGTTATCAATCCGTCAATCGTCGAAATACCGGTTTGTACAAAATTGCGCGGATATTTTCTGGCAATCGGGTTGATCGGCGCTCCATTGACGTCCCATACCTGCGCCGCCTTGATCGCCCCCAAGCCGTCGATTGGCCGACCGACGCCGTCCAGCGTCCTGCCCAGCAGTTCTTTGGATACCGGCAATTTTAAAACCTCGCCAGTCAAGCGCGTCCTGGCGTTGGTTCCGGAAATTCCCTGCGTGCTTTCAAAAACCTGGATAACCGCCCTATCTCCATCCATTTGAATGATTTTTCCTGTCCGAATCTCATCATTTCCCAAGGTGATTTTTACAATTTCTTCAAAGGAAGCATCTTTCATCCCTTCCACTACTATGAGAGATCCATTGACCTCTTTTACGCCAAGATATTCCACACTCATTCTATCTCCATCCTTTCAAAGCCCTTATAGCTATCGGCTATTTCCTGATAAAAGCTGTCGATTTTTTTCTTTAAGCAATCGAAAGGCTCCAGCGAAGCATTATCAATACTGTATCGCATTTTGACAACCTCATCAAAAACACCGGTCTGACGCAGACGGGAAACCGGAATATTAAAGGCGACCAGCTGCTTCGCTCTTTGATACAGATATAAAATGGTATCCAGCATTTTAAATTGCTTGATCAGCGGTACGAAGGTATCGACGTCATGAAAGGCATTCTGCTGTAAAAATCCTAGACGAATCAGCTTGGTAATCTCCAGCACTAGCTTTTGATTTTCCGGCAAAACATCCGCGCCGATCAGCTTAACAATCTCCATAAGATGGCTTTCTTCCTGCAAAAGCGCCATCGCCTCCTTACGATTGGCGTAAAATTCCTCGTCTACATTTTTCTCAAACCATGCCTGTAGATCCGGTATATATTCGCTGTAGCTTTCCAGCCACTGGATTGCCGGATAATGGCGAGAATATGCCAGCGCCCGATCCAGCGCCCAAAAGCAGCGAATAAAGCGCTTGGTGTTTTGAGTAACCGGCTCACTAAAATCTCCGCCCTGCGGGCTGACCGCACCAATAATACTGACCGAACCTTCTTCTCCATTGAGGCAAACAACATAGCCCGCTCTTTCATAAAACTGCGACAAGCGGGATGGCAAATATGGCGGAAATCCTTCTTCTGCCGGCATTTCCTCCAAGCGACCAGAAATTTCACGCAGCGCCTCCGCCCAACGCGAGGTCGAATCTGCCATGATCGCCACGTGATAGCCCATATCCCGATAGTACTCGGCAATGGTAATGCCGGTATAAATGGACGCTTCCCTAGCCGCCACCGGCATATTGGAGGTATTGGCGATTAAAACTGTCCGCTGCATTAAGGATTTTCCAGATTTGGGGTCAATCAATTTCGGAAAATCCTCCAAAACCTCCGTAATCTCATTGCCCCGCTCACCGCAGCCAATATATACGATGATATCGGCGTCTGACCATTTTGCCAGCTGATGCTGGGTCATTGTCTTGCCCGTTCCAAACCCGCCGGGAACCGACGCTGCGCCTCCTTTGGCAATCGGGAAAAAGGTGTCTATAATTCTCTGTCCTGTAATCAGCGGCTTCTCCAAGGATTTTCTCAATTGGAACGGGCGCGGCTTGCGCACCGGCCAATACTGCACCAGATTCAGCTCCTCTATCTCTCCGCGGGAATTTTCTAAGCGAAGCACCGTATCCAGCACCTTATAGGTCGGCTGACGAACAATCTCGACCACCCTTCCGCTTTTTCCGGGGGGAAGCATCACCTTGTGCAGCACAAGCTCCGTTTCCTGCACCGTCGCGTAGACCTCTCCGGCATTCAAAAGCTGTCCTTCCTCGACAAGAATGGTAACCTGCCATTCCTTTTCTTTCTGCAAGTTGAAGGTTTCAATCCCCTTACCGATAAAATCTCCAAATTCCGCCTTCAAAGCCTCCAGCGGCCTTTGAATACCATCAAAAACCTCGCCTACAATCCCCGGCCCCAAGGTCAGGCTAAGCGGCTCTCCCATCGGTCGAATCGGCTCTCCTATTTTTAAACCGGAGGTTTCTTCATATACCTGAATCGTGCACTTACCGCCGCTGATGCCGATAACCTCGCCGATCAGCCCGCTATGCCCGACATGTACCATTTCCAACATCTGCAATCCCGATGCGCCTGTCGCTTTCACTACCGGCCCATTAATTCCGGAAATTACTGCTTTTTGCTCCATATACCACCGCCTTAATCCACTATTTTCAATTCCGTTGCCGTTGCTTGAAGAAAACTCTCCTTCTGCTCCCGTATTTGCTCAGAAAAGGAGGCGTCGCAGAAAATATTGCCCGCCACCTGATATCCTAAGCAGCCCCCAAGGATTCCTTTTTGCGCCGAGTGATTTTCCACTTCAAAGGTTACCTCCGGAAACTCCTTCTCCAGCAATCCTCGCCGTTCAAAATCGGTCTGCGTCAAAACGATTCTTTTCTGTCCCTCTCCCAGATCCTCCAGAGTCCTCCGAATCCGCCCCTTTAAAAGGCCGATATATTCTTCTGTTTCGGTAAATTCCAAAAGACGGCGCTCCAGCTCCGCAAATACGGCGTCCACGATCTGCATTCTCTTTTGCAGTATCTGCCGATGATTTTCCATCAAGGCCTTGGACAGCCGGCTACTCTTTTCCTTTTCCAGCTTTTTCAGTCCGGACTGAATCGCCGAATAGCCTTCTTCTAAATATGCTATCTCTTTTTCATTGTATTCCCTTTTTTGCTCCTCTAAAAAGGCTTCCCACTGCTTCTGTGCAGACTGAGTCGCTTCGCCCAGTACTTCCTCCGAAATCTTTTTCAATTTTTCCGATAATTCTAACATTCTTTTTCCCTCAAATCTTTAAACCGATCGCTTCTCTAACGTATTGCGTGATCGCAGCCTTGGTGCGGCTGCTGCCATGCCGATCCGGAATCTCGACAATCAAAGGAATCGAACGATTCATCTTGATTTCTCTAACCTCCTCCGGAATAAGCCTGCCTATCTTCTCTGTGATCAGAAGAACACCTATCTCCTCCTGACGCAAAGCCCACGCTAAAGCCTCCAGAACCTCCTCCCGCCGGTGCCGCACCACTCCTTCGACTCCCGCCAGCCTCATGCCGGTCTGCGTATCGACATTATCTGCGATTAAATACATTTTCATATCTGTTTAAGCTCCTTTTCCGCGCTGCCTGCTTCCATCTGCTTTTTACTCTCATCAAGTCCAACCCCGAAAAATATTATTTTCTAGCATAAGGCTTATCGCTGTCGCCAAGGTTGCTTCTTTAGGATATCAGCTTAAAATCATAATGGAGATGATCAGTCCGTAGATTGCAATTCCTTCCGCCAAGCCTACGAAAATAACGGTTTTACCAAGCAGGGAGGAATCCTCGCTGATTGCCCCAATCGCTGCCGAAGCCGATGAGGCTACGGCGATGCCGGTTCCGATGCAGGAAAGTCCCGTTGAAAGGCCTGCTCCAACATAGCGAAGTCCATCGGCAGCCGCTGTCGCTGCCTCCGTTCCTGCCGCCAGCACATCAGAGCCGCTGAATAGCAGGATTGTCGTGCCGATCAGCAGGCCAAAAAAGCTTAGCAGATTCAGCCCCAAAAAAGCCTTTACCCTTCTGCCGGCGATTTCATTTCTGATTACCTTAAGCCCGACGAAAATCGTCAATAAAATCAAAATCACTGATACCGTTAAAATAAATCCCATAATTTTTCTCCTTTACTTTTTTCAACTTACATGTTCTATGTTTTTAAAATTTCCAGTCCTTTTTTTCTTAGCAAGACGAAAGCCCCATCCAAAAGGGCTTAACTGCCTGCCAGCTCTTTCATAGAGCTGACGGAAAAGCTCACAGTATTCCAGCTGCAAGTCCTTGTGTGTTTGCTGTCCGCTTTTTGCAGTATATTTGGCTGATCGCTGAAAGTCTTGCCTGCATTTTTCTATTTTTGTCTTTCTGGTAATGGTTTTTACTGCGCTTTTTTGTTTCGCACTTTTGTTCTGGCTTTTTTCTGCCCTTTATTCTGGCTTTTATTCTGGCTTTTATTCTGCCCTTTATTCTGACTTTTATTCTGCCTTTTGCTTT
>JBGZBY010000075.1:0-7195 GCA_041844915.1 Eubacteriales bacterium | reverse complement strand
TTTGTTTCCGGACTGGCGGAGGATTTGGCATTTGCGCTCAGCAATGTGCTGGTTATTTACAATACAGATCATATTATCATTGGCGGCAAGGGACAGAGGCTGGGCAAATATTATTTGAAGGAGCTGGAAAAACATTTGAAAGCACAGGGCTTTGCCATTTTTGTATCCAGAGCCGGCGTGATGTATACGAATTTAAGCGACGATGCGATTATGCGCGGTGCGGCGCGTTATTATGTGGATAAATTTTATCAGTTTTTTGAGGATATGAATGGTTTTTTTGTAATTGAGTAAAAATTGATCAAGGCAGCCAGAATAGGATAAAAGGCGGTCAAGAGAAGGCAGCCGCTGACAGATAAAGGAAGCAAAAACACAAAAACAGCAGGAGGGAAAGGATATGTTAAAAGCAGGAATCGTAGGCGTAGGCTTTATCGGAGCAGTTCATTTAGAACAGCTTCGCCGGCTGGGTAATGTAGAGGTAACGGCGATTGTCGATACCGGTCAGGTAGAAGAAAAGGCAAAACGGCTTTTCGTGCCGAGAGGCTATCAGGATTACAGAGAAATGCTGGATAGAGAAAAGCTGGATTGCGTTCATATCTGCACGCCGAACAGCACACATTTTGAAATCGCCAAATATGCTTTGGAAAAAGGAATCAATGTTTTGTGCGAAAAACCAATGACTCATACGCTGGAAGAGGCTGACGAGCTGCGAAAGCTGGCGGCGCGCAAGGCTGTGATACATGCGATGAATTTCAACTATCGCTTTTATCCGATGGCGCGGCAAATGCGGGAAATGGTAAAAAATGGGGATGTTGGCGAAATTTACAGCGTTCACGGGAGCTATTTGCAGGATTGGCTGTACTTTGATACCGATTATAGCTGGCGCTTGGAAAGGGCAGCATCTGGAGATTCCAGAGCCTTTGCCGATATCGGCAGCCACTGGATTGATTTGGTCGAATTTGTGACAGGACTAAAGGTAACCGAAGTGCTGGCAGATTTTGCTGTGTTTCACAAGACCAGAAAAAGGCCGAAGAAAAGTATAGACACTTATTCGGGAATGACTTTGCGGCCGGAAGATTATGACGAGGCGCCGATTGATACGGAGGACTATGCCAGCGTTTTGTTTCATATGAATAATGGAGCGCATGCCTGCTGTAACATCAGCCAGGTCTTTGCCGGCAGAAAAAATCAGTTGAGGCTGGCGGTCGGCGGCTCGAAATGCGCGCTTGAATGGGATACCGAGCGATCCAATGAGCTTTGGGTCGGCAAAAGAGAGGAAGCCAACCGTATTTATGCCAAGGATCCGTCGATCCTGTCGCCGGGTACTGGAGCAGTCACCTCCTATCCGGGCGGCCATGTTGAGGGTTTTGCCGATTCCTTTAAGCAGAATTTCCGGCAGATCTATCATGCGATTGCCACCGGAGAAAAGGGAGAGTATGGGGATTTTGAAACTGGCTATCGGGAAATGAAGCTGGGCGAAAAAATCATTCAGAGTGCCAGAGAAAAGCGCTGGATTACTGTGGATTCAGCAGATTAGAGGCAGTTTTATTGAGATTTTAGGCGATGGACAAAAAGGCGGAGGCGGGGATGGCGAAAAAAAGCCGCGTCTTAGGCCAAATTCGCTAAAGCCGCGCGGACAGAGCAAAAGAAAAAGTAAGCGGAGCTATTGCATTTCCCTTAAAAAAGCTTTAAAATGGAGTTGGCTTAAGGAAGCACAGGAGGACGGTTCTTTCTGGCTTGGCATAAGCTCGGCAGCTTAAAGGCACGCGTTTTTTCTAGGGAGAGGACGCAGCTTGCCTCCGAATCAGAAAATGCCGGAAGGAATCCATGAAAAAAGCAGACCAAAAAGGAGAGGAACTATGATGAAATTGGGCTTGGTATCGGCGATTTTGCCGGATTTTACCTTTGAAGAGGTTTTTGATTATGCGGCGGAGGTCGGTTTTCGATGCGTGGAGGTCTGCTGCTGGCCGAGAGGAAAGGCTGCCAGACGTTATGCCGGCATTACCCATATTGATCTGGACGAGCTGACGGAAGAAAAAATGAAATATTATTTGGATTATGCCAAGGCAAAGGGAGTTGAGATCAGCAGCCTCGGCTATTATCCCAATCCGCTTGATCCGGAGCCGGAAGCGGCAGAACTGGCGGTCAAGCATTTGTACCGTCTGATTGACGCCTCTGCGCAGATGGGAATTTTCATGGTAACAACCTTTATTGGCAAAAACAAGAACAAGACGGTTGAGGAAAATCTGGATTTATTTGAGGCAGCATGGACGCCGCTGATTCGCTATGCCGAGGAAAAGAAGGTCAGGATTGCCATTGAAAACTGTCCGATGCTTTATACCAAGGATGAATGGCCGGGCGGGAACAATCTGGCAAGCACGCCTCATATTTGGCGGGAGATGTTCCGCCGAATCCCCAGCGATTATTTTGGACTGAATTACGATCCGTCGCATCCGTATTTGATTCAGGCGGATTATATCAAACCGGTATATGAGTTTAAGGACAAGCTTTTTCATGTTCATTTTAAGGATATAAAAATTTATCAGGACAAGTTGGACGAATATGGTATTTTTTCTTATCCGGCGCTGTGGCATTCGCCGAAGCTTCCGGGCCTAGGCGGCGTTGACTTTGCGGCACTGTGCTCGGCGCTGAACGATATCCGCTATACGGGCTACGCCTGCATTGAAGTGGAGGATAAGGCCTATGAGGCGTCCGTGGAGGATGTCAAGGGCGGGATTGAGCAAAGCTATCGCTTTATGCGGCAATTTATGGCAGGCCATTGATCCGTCTGCTTCCTGCCGGCAGCGCAGGAAGGGCGTGGTCAGGCGCAGTAAAAAAGGGTTTATTTCGGTTTTATTGAAGGCGAATCTCCTTGTCGGGCGGCTTTTTGGTTGCTACAGGCAAAGCGGCGGGGCAGTTTACCGCGGCTTTAAAAAGAGAGGCTTAGCCGAAAAATAAAATCGAGGAAATTATTAATCACTTTCAGAACAGGCGGCCTTTGGCAAATCGAAGCGCTTGGCTTGGCGCGGAAGCGGCTTTTGCTGGCGGAGATCCGGGAGCTGTGTTCGGAAGGAGCAAAAATTTAAGAGGAGGATATTTTATGAAGAAGGCGTGGAGTTTATTTTTAACGCTCATGCTGGTCGCGGGTATGCTTGCCGGCTGTAATAGCGGCACGACAACGCAGGAAACAACGCAGACAACGACCGCGACGGAAACCAAGACTGATACCGCGACCGAAGCCAAGACGGAAACCCCGGCAGAGAAAAAGGGCTTTAAGGTGGCATCGCACAATGCGGTTATCGAAGGCAACCCATATCGGGCGGTCTATGAAACGCAGATGGCGGCAGCAGCGCAAAAGGCTATGGAAATGGGTTTGATCAGCCAATTTGATAGCTTTGTCGCCAATAACGATCCGGCGTTGGAGGCTCAGCAGATTGAGCAGTCGATCAACGAGGGCTATGATATCATCATCGTCAATCCGATTGCCGCTTCGGGATTGGATGCTTTGATTCAAAAAGCAACCGACGCGGGTATTACCTATATCAATGCGGACTGCATTTATGATTCGGATAAGATTTTAAATGTGGTGGTTGATCAGGCGGCGTGGGCAGAGATTCAAGCAGATTATGTGATTGAAAAATTAGGCAAGGGTGCAAAAATCGTTCAGTTCAACGGAATCGACGGCAATTCCGCTTCAGAGATTCGCAATGAGGTCTGGCAGAAGAAGCTGTCCGAAGCCGGTATTGAGATTGTTAAGACGGTTGCTCACAACTGGAGCGATGTCGAAGCAAAACAATTGATGAATGAAATCATTGCCTCTGGTCTAGAGTTTGACGGTATCATCAATCAGGAAGGCGCAAACGGCATTATGGATGCGATTGAAGAATCCAAGATTGAGTATCCGAAATGCATTACTTCCTCCGAGGAAGTATCATGGATTCGCCGTATTGCCAAGGTGAATGAGGCTCATGAAGCCTTCCCGTATATCGTTGTTGAGAATCCTCCGGGAATCGGAGCAACGGCGCTGGCAATTGCTTTGAATATTCGTATGGGCAATGAGCTGGATCCAGCGAAGATGAGCGCGGACAATCTGATTTATTATACTCCGCAATGGGTCATGACTTATGACAATCAAAAGGAACGTCTGGAAAGCATTGCCGATCTGCCGGATTCGACGTCGGTATCGTCTTTCCTGTCAGTAGAGGAAGCAAAGGCGGCTTATTTTAAATAAAAGCTTGACAATACTAGGGAACTACCAAATACATAAAATTTCTCCGGCGAGCTGTCGGAGAAATTTTATGTATAAATCGTTTTTTCCGGCAGGCCTTTCCGCTGGACAAAGCAGAAGCGGAGGGCAGGCAGTACGGAAGCGAAAGCCAATGAGATAGCAAGCTTTTCCGCCAGATAAAACAGAAGCGGTGATAGGCCGGCAGTGTCTTTTCGGCGGATAGAGCGGGAGCAGCAGGCTGGGAAGGAATTTTTTATAGCCAGCAATATGTTGGCTGCTGGGAAGAAAATCAAGAGTTTGACTAAGCTGCAAAAAAAATTAGAAGAAAGCATCAGGAAAGTATTTCCATAAGAATGAGATCAGAAAAAGGCCGCGCTGTTTGCGGCAGAGGATCTCAAGATTTTATTTAACAGGTGTAAGGAGGAAAATCCTTTGTTAGAAATGCGAAACATCAGCAAAAACTTTGACGCCGTGCAGGCCCTGAAAAATGCTCATTTCAAAATCGAAAGAGGAGAAATTAGAGCTTTGCTGGGCAGCAATGGATCGGGCAAATCAACCTTAGTCAAGGTGCTTAGCGGGCTGGTCGCCCCTACCTCCGGAGAGATTTTGATTGACGGCAAGCCGGTACAGATCAAAAGCGCCGAGGACGCGCGAAGGCTGGGGATTGCCGTAGCATATCAGGATTATAGTCTGATTCCCAAAATGAGCGTAGTGGATAATATTTTGCTGTCCTTGGCGCCCTGCGGCAAGAGTGGCAGAATTGATGAAAAAAAAGCAAGAAGGGAAGCGGAGCAGTATTTAAAGCTTTTGAAAATAGAGGTAGCTTTGGATGCCATGACGGAGCTTTTGATGCCGTCAACGCAGAGTATGCTGGAAATCGCCAAGGCATTTGCCTTAAAGCCCAAGCTTTTGATTTTAGATGAAGCGACGGCTTCACTGCATTCTGATGAGGTCGATATCCTTTTTGAGGCGCTGAAAAGGCTGAAAGCAGAGGGAACGTCAATCATTGTCGTGACGCACAGGATGAGCGAAATCTTTCGGATCTGTGACAGCTGCACGATTCTCAAAAGCGGAGAAACTGTAGCAGAAGGCAGTATTGATCAGCTGGAGCTGGATGAAATCGTTTTTCATATGACCGGAAAATATCCGGATAAAAATGTCGGAAAAAAGGAAGAAGCTTTTGAGCCTGCAAAAAAGGAGCTGATTTTGGATATCCGCACGCTTACTATGCCGCCAAAGCTTAAAGCGGTTGATTTTAAAGCCTATCGGGGAGAGATTGTCGGGATTGGCGGTTTGGACGGACAGGGGCAGTCCGAGTTTATTCGGGCAATTTTGGCGGATAAAAAATATACCGGTGGAACAATGATATATAAAGGCAGAGAAATTCGCTACAAATCAACAGCGGACGCCGTAGCCGACGGAATTGGCTTTATTTCCGGCGACCGCAATCGGGAAAGCGTATTCCCCCTGCGCAGTGTGGCGGAAAATCTTTTTGCCGGAAGCACAGCCAAAAAAACGATGTTTGCGTATTTACCGCCGAAAGAAATAAAGGAGTTTGCCGCGCAGGCCATGCAGGATTATGGAGTTGTTGCCGGCAGCATGGAGCATCCTGCCAATTCGCTTTCCGGCGGCAATCAGCAAAAGCTGGTCGTCGGCAGATGGATTGCCCTTTCGCCGCAGCTTTTGCTGCTGGACGACCCGACTAAGGGTGTCGATATCAATTCACGCCAAGAAATTCACCGAATTTTGCGGGATTGTGTCAAAAAAGGAATGAGTGTGATCTATGTTTCCAGCGACAACGAGGAGCTTTTGGAGATTTCCGATCGCGTCTATGTTTTTTATGAGGGAAAAATCAGCGCTCTGCTGGAGGGAAGCGATCTCTTGGAGGAAAAGCTGGTGGCAGCGATGCTGGGCATCTCCGGAGAAGAATCAGAGAAAGGAAAGCAGGAAAATGAGAAAAATGCTTAATGAATGGAAAAAATCGCCGGAATTTTCCGGTATCCTCTTGTTTTCTTTGATGCTGGCGATTTATTTTTTGGTGCAGTTCTTGCAATCGCCAGAGTCCTTTTGGAGTATCAAAACCTATCGCAACTTCATGTCGCTCTTTAAAAGCTTCAGTCCTCTGATTTTAGTAACCATGGGGCAGGCGCTGCTGATGTTGATGGGAATTATTGATATTTCCATCGGAATGCAGATGAGCTTTGCCAATGTGCTGGCGGCAATGCTTCCGGAGCTTTTGGGAATTCCGGCTCCGCTGGCGTGGCTGATCGCTTTACTGGCGACGGTTCTGCTGTCTGCCGTCAACGGCATCGTCGTATCCTGCCTGCGGATTCCGCCGCTTTTGGCGGGCTTTGCTATGATCTATGTGGTCAAGGGCATCAATCTTTTGATTGCACCCAAGCCCGGCGGCAAGGTGCCAATGATTGCCAATCAGGTATTCGACAGTATGATTTTCGGGCTTCCCTTTAGTATGATTTTATTGGCGTTTATTTACGGAATATGGCTTTATTTGGAAAAAACGCCGCTGATCAAATCGGTGTATGCGGTGGGCGGAAACGAGCGGAATGCCTATGCTACTGGGATCAATACAACGGCCGTTAAGGTAAAGATGTATATTCTGGCCGGCTTTTTTACTGGTCTGGCAGGGCTTTGCTATACGGCGGCATACACTACGGGCAATCCGATTACCGGTGAAATTTATGGGCTGCAAAGCATCAGCGCCTGTATTTTGGGCGGAATCGCTTTGGCCGGCGGCTGGGGCAATATGGCCTGTGCGCTTTATGGCGTAGGCTTTCAGATCTTGGTACAGACGACGGTTCCCAAGATTTTTACCATGCTCTCAAAGGCAACAGGAACCAATTATAATACCTATTGGCACAATTTGTTTTCTGACAGCATTATTTTGCTGGGGTTGGTGCTGACTATTTTTGCGGTCAGAGCGCAAAGAACAAGCCTATTGACCGGAATAAA
>JBGZBY010000074.1:0-16017 GCA_041844915.1 Eubacteriales bacterium | reverse complement strand
TGCTTGTGTGGGCTGTTTTTAATATATTCTGGTTTTAGCCGAATGGCAGAAGCACTGGCGACGAATGCTTCTAATGCAGCTTTGCTGGCAGGACTTGCCAATTGGAGAGGTCTGCCCCAAACCTCTGCTTCGCTATAAGTATTCCACTGATTTTGCGAATTCCCTTTTCCTTGAATTCGTACATATTTGGCAGGGGAAGCTTTCAGACTGAAGTACTCAAGGTCAATGCCGGTACCGCTGTTTGCTCCTTTGTAAAGTGTTTGCCAGAGTTTGCCGTCTAGGGAAGTTTCAATTTCAAATTGAAAAATACGGTTATTTCCGCGTACAAAAGCAATCGCCGCACAGTCAACCTCGGCAATTTCTTTCAACTCTAGGCAAAGCCATTGATTGCCTTCGGCTGCCCAGCGAGTAATGTCGTTTCCGTCAATAGCATGTTCCGGAGGATTTACTTGCGATTTTTCCGGCTGGTTTTGATAGGCGCTGGCGGTCGCTAAGGAAATCGGCAGTTTTTGAGCATTTACTGGCTGACTATGACTTGGCAGGACGCGAAATCGCAGAACATAACGAGTAAAATTTTGTGGGTTTTGTGAATCCTTAACCGTAATGACGGCAGAATCAAGGAAAGTTTTGGCTTGCGTGATCTCTAACGGGAATTCGCTTTCGGCGCTTATTAGCGGGAGCTGTTGGCTACCAAAAGGCAAAGCGATGTCATAGTAATATTGATCGGCAGAAAAATCAGCTAATTTTAAGCCGTTGACAGTTATGGCAGAAACTGTCGGCTTTTTACTCTCCCCATCGGGAATTGTCCATTCGCTGAAAGGTGAATATTGAGGTAAAAAGCTGGGCTTATCCTCTCCATATTTTAAAGGAATCAAAGCAACGGAAAGTTCAAAACTGCTTTGTGGATTGCCTGACAGAATAATTCTCTTGAATTTGCTGTTATCTGCCTGATCGGGGATAACTGGTTCTGTTGGTAAGGCGACGGCAGGACCGACTTGAAATTGCAGTTCTTCTTTGTTGGGGGAAAGGACTTCCAACCAAAGCTTTTTGCCATTTTTTTCTAAAACAACAGCCTTTCTATCAGGCTGAATGGTTATATCCGCTGTGGAGTGCATAAACCAATATACGGCTGATGGCTGTTTTAGAGAAATTTCATCTTGGACAATTAAAATTTCTCGGTGATTTGTTAGCATTATGCCTCGTTTGGCAGAAATAGCATTTTTTTCATAAGCACCACTCATATTTAGGATAGCAAATGCGCCTTGGGGCTTGGACTCGATTTTTTCTATAGGATTTTCGGAGTGATGATTTTGTTGGTAGGTGCCATCGGGATTAATAACGATGGTGTTATGTCCCTCTGGTTTTGCGCGGTAATAATGAAAGCGATGTTCGTCATAGTTAAAATACCGACCAGTATAGTTGTCAGAACCGATATCTTCCGCCCAAGTTTCTCCGTTAGCTTGAAAAACGAAATTGCCGATGTCAAGGTGAGCATGACTATTATAGCCTTTTCCGCCTTTAAAACCGACAAAAGTGGCGTAGGGATCGTTCCATTTGCTGCGCATGGTAAATACTTCGGTTTTTCCAAAATATTTATCCAGCTCTAGGGTAAGCGGAGTATCCCAGTTAGGCTGATACCAAAGAATATCGTAAATATCGCCAGTTTGATTGGCTTCCTTCATTAAATTTAAGCGAGCCCTTGCAATAGACGGATCGTTTAATTTTTGTGCCAACCAAAAAAGTTCCGGCATTTTCATTTTATTGGAGGAAGAATCGGCATAATTAAAGCTGCCGCAAGATCCGGTCAGGTAGATTGGGAAATAAGAAGTTTCCTTTAAGCCGGGTGTTTTTTCCATACCGTACATAGAACCGACAGAGCTTTCTAAAGAGGCAAGGAAACTGACGACATATTCGATTGTATAGCGCCAGTATCCGGGTCCTTCCGCCCAGCCGCCGTCGGGGATAAATTCCATTAAGATGGCTCTTTCCAAGGAAGGAATGGCTTTTTCTAAAACATGACCAGCGATTTTGGGAGCCTCATCACCGATGGCTAAAGCAGCCATACCGATGCCACCGTTGCAAACGGCGTTCCAATTGTTGATGAGCTCTCTTTTTTGATACCACCATACATTTGCGGCGTAGGCTTCTTTTGCTTTTTTCAAAGCCTTTTCTATCAGAGCAATGCGAATTTCTTGCCGCAGTTCTTCTGTTAATTCGTGATAGAGCCAGTCGTAACCGATAGCTACCCCGGCCGCCATTTCCGCAGTATTTAAGAATTCTTTGTCGTGATTCCAATTAGGGAACTGAATTACAGCTTTTATCTCAGAAATTGCTCTATCGCGGTATTTTTCTTCGCCGCTTAAAAGGTAAAGCAAAGCGGTTGTTTCGATTCGCGGACGCGCATCTTTAGTAGCTTGCATTCGCCTTCCATCTTTTAAATCAGGTGTTCCAACTGGCTCTTTGAGGAGTTTATTACCCTGTTTCTTCAAATTTTCATACCATGAACGCACGAGCGCGTCTTGTTGAATTTTTTCTTGTAGTTGCGCAATAGTGGATTTGCGCAGAAAAAGGCGAGGATGCTCACCATTAGGATTAAAAGCTTTCAAATCGGAAATAATTTTGTTGGCAGACGGGTTTTCGTAGTAATCAGGAAGCGGCTCTAAGGGTGAGATGGGGGTGTTATTTTCAGGAGGAACAATTGGTTGGCTGAAAAAAGTGTCATCAAAAATAGGCGTATTTCCAGTGTAAATACGAAGATCGTCTTGATAGACCGTTAAGGCTTTCCCAGATTGCCCTTTTAAATAATTTTTAAAGGAAGTAAGTTTTTTTACTTCGATGGGGTTATTTGTTTTGTCCTTACTCCAAAAAGAAATATTCTCTAATTTTTTTTCCTTATTTAAGTAAACATCCATTTTTCCGCTGGCAAGGTCAATGGCAAAGTGCAGATGATACCACTGACCGGTGGTATAGGAAGTTAAGCTTATTTTATCGGAACCGACAGTGATTTTTCCATTGCTTAGACTGCCAAGCACATTGTTTTTATTGCCGTCGCGCAGCTGAAAAATAGGAAAAAATAGATTGTCTTGTTCTGCGCGTATTTTTGTTTCTAGTACAAGCTTGCCGCTTATAGGTGAGGAAAAGTTGTATTGAAGACTAACATCAACTTTATTTCGATCGACAATGTGGTATTTAAGAGAATGGTGATAGTTTTCATCAACTTGTTCTCCTGTTATTTCACCGCCGGCTTTATTGTAAATGATAAATCCGGCAGGAAGCTCAGAAGGAAAAAGTTCAAAAGATTCGTTTAATATAAGATGAGCAGTGGTTTCGGTATTGCCCACAAAAGAAAAAGCTTGGATAAAATAGCAACAGCATAACAAAATAGCAATAAATGTGGAAAAAATAGTTTTCTTCATAAAAAGCTCCTTTGAATAAAGATAATATTAGTGAGAGGAAAGAAACAATATAAGATTATAATATACCATTGCTTCCAGATAGGCTATCAATAAAATCTTATAAAGATTGATAAAATATAGAATAAGAAAGTATAAAAGCAAAAGAAAAAGGAAATAGTAAATGATAATAGAAAAGAAAGCTTGTATCACGAGGCTTTTTTTGATATAATTTGAGTTGACGGTGAGTCGACGAAGAAAGTATCAGATCTGCTTGATAAAGAAAAGAACGCAGGCGATTGACATAGTAATTATTAAAAAGTAGAAAAGAATGAGCTTGAGGCGGCGAAACGATGAAATCACAATATTTTAAGAAAATCGTAAGAGCATTTTCAGTAATGGTGGTTATCTATGCAGGACTGATTGCTTTTTTTTTATGTATATCTGCAAAATCAACTGAATGAGAAAGAAACAGAAAAACAGGCAAAATCGCTTCTGGAAGTAGTTGCTGCCAGAATTGATAATCAATTGGAGATTGCCTTTAATTTACGAGAGCAGCTAAAACGAAATGAAGAAATTATTGCTTTGGCAGACAGCAGTAAAACGGATTATTACAATGTCTTAAAAGTATATAAGCAGCTTTCGGGGCATTTGGATGCTTTTTCCAAGCTCGGCTACATGATAGGCGTTAGTAAACCGGATAGCAATATGATGATTACCCCGCAGCATACGATTGACCTAGAGCGCTATTTAAGAGAGAAAAGCGGAATAGAGCTGCCGGAGGAATTGAAAAATTTATCGGAGCGTTTGCGGCGGAATGGTAGGCAAATGACGGTTTTACCAGAGAAAGAGCAGGGGAAAATTTTGCTTTATACCGGATTAGAAGAAGTAGGAAATCGCTCCAATCGTTTGATTTTTTATCTTTGGTTTACTGCGGATAATATATTGCCGGAGCTAGAAGGGGGCGCGGGAAGAAGCTTTTATATCATGGATAAAGGTAAAATTTTGCTTTTTCGCGGAGAAGAAAGGGAATATCAATTTTTAGAAAGCTTAATAGAAGAAGAAAGCGCACCGGTACAAATACAAACCGAACAGCATATGCTTTTTACCCAAGAAAGTAAGGTAACAGAAACTGGCTGGATATATGGTTATTTAATGGATAAGAGAGAATATACTTCAAATTTGGAACAGTTTTTGAGAGATGCTCTTTTTCTGGCGCTGCTGCTTTTAGCTGGTGGACTTGGCTTGGCGGTTTTGTTAAGCCGAAATATTTACAAACCAGTACATGATGTAGCGCGGAGCTTAGGCGGGGATTCTAATGAGAATATGTTAGATAACGAATGGGAATATATTTTAAATCGGACAAAGGAAATGCAGGAGTCGGCAAGACAATTTAAGGAAACGATTGTTGCCAATCAGGAAAAACTAAAGATTCAATTTTTGCGGGAATTGAGTTTGGGTCTAATTCCGCAGGCACAGCTTCAAAACCAACTGCATTCTAGAATCCTAGGAGATCCGAATACATCGGCAGTACTGACAGTGTTGCAATATCATCTGAAAGAAGAATTAGCTCGAACACTGACGGCAGAAGGAAGCTTTCAGCTGAGAAAGCAAGTTTTACAATGGTTAAAAATTGAGCTGGCAAAGGAGCTTTGCTTTGAAATGTTTGAATATAGCGACAAACGAGCGGTTTTGCTTATTCCAGACAAATCACAAACAGAAATTATTCGCCGAATGTCGGAAGCAATCGGAAAAGCGGAGGAGATTTTTAAGGTTAGAATATGCGCTATTGTAGGAGAGCCAGTCAGTGCTTTGGCAGAAATTCCCAAATCTTTTCAGAGCGTTTTAAATATTATGGAATATGAATTTTTATGGGATAACTATACTGTGGTAACAGAGCAGACAATGATGGCACTGAAAAATGAAACCTATTATTATCCCTTAGATATTGAGAAGAATTTGATAGACTATGTTCTGCAAGGGAAAAGTGAGGAAGTTCACGCTATTTTAGATGGTATTTTCGAGCATAATTTTGAAAAAAAGCAGCTTTCGCCAGAAACTTTATCTAAGTTTATTTTTGCGATTGTTTCTACCAGTAACCGCATTTTGCATCGCTTCGGCAATCTGGCAGTGGAGCTGAATAAAGAAAAAGAGCTAAGCTATATTAAACTGAAAATGTATCATAGCCAAAATGAGCTAAAACAGGCAATTTACGAATTATTTGATGATTTGCTAAAGCAATCGGCAGAGGAGAGTGAGCGACGCAGGGTTGATATTGTAGATGAGATTATAGCCTATTTGAAAGAAAATTATGCACTGGATTTGTCCCTAAATGATATCGCTGAGCGATTTCATCTTTCGGCAGGATATGTAGGAATTTTGTTTAAAAAGAGTAGAGGAGAAAATTTCAAAGACTATTTCAATCAGTATAAAATAGAAAAAGCCAAAGAAATTTTACGGCAGGAGAATATCAAGATTAAAGATTTGGCAGAGCGGGTTGGCTGCAATTCGACCAGTAGCTTTATTCGAATATTTAAAAAATATGCCGGCGTTTCTCCGGGACAATACGCGGAAAATGTTCGAGGAGAATGGATAGAGGAAACGGAAAATTAACCTTGAAATAGTTATTTGGAGCTATGGCAAACTTGCTGTAAAAATGCTGAAAAGAAAAATATGTTTTAACAGCTTGTCATGCAAGCTGTTAAAACATATTTTTTTCATTTTTAAAACCATATTTTATTTTGTGAAAATAAAATATGGTTTTTGTCTATAAATAATCTTAGAAAGATTTTTATTGGCAAGAATATGGAATATGAAAAAGATAGATTCAAAAATTATTTTAAGAAATATTTCAAAGGAAATTTCAGCGGCAATAAGATATTATCAATGAATATTAGATAATGAAACTATACAAAAAAAGAGAAGGGAATTATAATGAAAAAAAGTAGCAAACTTTTGCAGTTGCTGTTTTAAAAGTAGTGAGGCAAGCAAAAGAGCAAAAGCAAAGCAGAGAAAGCTTTAGAAAAGAAAAAACGCTGCTGAGATTTGGCAGGCGATATCAACATAAGGAGGAATTTACTTTGGAAGGGAAAGTAAGAGAGAAAGGCTTAAAGGGAAACCGAGGAAGTCAAGCTTTCAGTGAGAGAATAGCAGAATATGGCAAAAACTTATGGCGGGACTGCAAAAGGGATAAGTATTTATATTTGCTGCTGCTTCCTTTTGTGATATTTTTTATCTTATTTCAGTATAAACCACTGTATGGCTTGATTATTGCTTTTAAGGATTATAGCTTATTTAAAGGGATTGAGGCCAGCCCTTGGGTGGGCTTTGATAATTTTAAAATGTTTTTCTTCTCGCCCAATTTTGCCAGAGTTTTTAAAAATACAATTTTAATTAATGTGTATGGACTGCTAATCGGCTTTCCGATTCCGATCATTTTGGCGCTGATGTTCAATTCAATTCGGAATAAATGGTTTCGCAATGTGGCGCAGACCTTGACCTATTTGCCACATTTCGTATCTATTGTGGTAGTGGCGGGGATTGTGGTCAATTTTTTATCACCCTCTCATGGTATGATTAACATGCTGATCGAAAAGCTGGGCGGAGAAAAAATTTATTTCCTTACCAAGCCCCAGTATTTTCGGGGGATTTTTACTGGCATGAACATATGGAAAGAATCCGGTTTTGGAGCGGTGGTGTATATCGCGGCGCTGGCGGGGGTTGATATGCAGCTTTATGAGGCGGCATATGTGGACGGAGCCAATGCTTGGCAAAGATTAAAGCATATTACAATTCCTGGAATTTTGCCGACGATTACGATTATGCTGATACTTAGAATAGGAAGAATGTTGGAAGTAGGTTATGAGGCAATTCTCCTGCTTTATCAGCCGGCGACTTATGAAACGGCAGATGTTATCAGCACCTATGTGTATCGTTCGGCAATTGAGCTGGGGAATTATTCTCTGGCGACGGCGGCGGAGCTTTTTAATGCCGTGGTGGCGATTGCGCTGATTTATGGAGCCAATCGCTTTGCAAAGAAATTTTCGGAAACATCTCTGTGGTAGGAGGCGGGTATGAATCATTCACGACTAAAAAAATCAACGGGAGAAAGAATTGCCGAAGTGGCAATTCACTGTATTGTTGCTGGAGCGGCTTTTTTGACCTTATATCCATTTATATATGTGCTTGCTTCCTCTTTGAGCTCACCGGATGCAGTATCGGCAGCTAAGGTATGGTTTTATCCCATTGGCTTTACCTTGGAAGCTTATAAAAAGGTGGCTGCCAATCCCGATATTTGGATAGGTTATGCCAACAGCCTGTTTTATACCTTTGCCGGTACAGCGGTGAATTTGCTGATTACCATCGCCGGAGCATATCCGCTTTCCAAAAAGCGCCTGCGGGGCAGAACAATTTTATCTTTTATGGTTCTGCTGACAATGTGGTTAAAGCCGGGCATGATTCCTTTTTATTTGAACCTTCGGGATTTTGAACTTTTGGACAAGCGTATTACTATTTTGATTGCCTTTGCTTGTTCGGCATTTTATGTAATTTTGCTGCGAACCTATTTTGAATCCATTCCTGAATCTTTGGAGGAATCCGCCAAAATTGACGGAGCAAATGATATCACAATACTTACTAGAATTATTCTCCCATTATCTAAGCCGGCGCTGGCAACGATTGGTCTTTATTATGCGGTGCAGAGATGGAATGGATATTTTTGGGCGATGTTGATTTTAAAAGATCCGAAAAAAGTGCCTCTTCAGGTGTTTTTAAAGAAATTAATTGTGGAAATGAATTTGGGAGACGATGTTGGTTTAGGGGATGCCGCTAACATGATATCTCAGGAAACCGTAATCTATGCGACGATTATTGTTTCTGCATTGCCGATGATTATACTGTATCCCTTTATTCAAAAATATTTTGAAAAAGGGATTATGGTAGGGTCTGTTAAGGGATAATGAAAAACGTCAGGGGTATAGCAGGCTTGTAAAGTAGCTAAAAAAAGAAATTTTGCTTTATAATGCAGTAAGCTGTCAAAATGGCTTTTGCCAGAGAAGCGGCGGAAAAGAATATGGAAACAGACCGCAGATTTGCGTTTAGCAAAACAAGCGGTGTTTAATAAACCATCAAACAACAAAGGGAGGTAACCAATGAGAAAATTAATATCATTTTGTTTAGTGCTTATGTTGTCGGTATCCTTGCTGGCAGGTTGTCAAAATGAAACAAAGCCAGAAGCACAAACAAAGCCGGAAGCAGAAAAACAGGCACAAGAGGCAACAAGTAAATCAGAAGAAACAGAAAAGCAAGCACTACCAGGATTATTGATTAGTAAGGAAAAGCAAGAGCTGACGCTGCATCTGCATATATATAATAAATTTGTATTCAGCGACAATTGGGTAAGCTTTCAGAAAGCAGAAGAGCTGACCAATGTTAAGGTAAAAGGAGTTGCACAGGAGTCAGCAACAGACAGCGGACAGGTCTTTAATGTTATGATGGCAAGTGGCGATTTGCCAGATATCATTGTTACCGAAAGAGAAAATTTCTTTAAATACGGACCAGAAGGAGCTTTTTTGCCGCTAAATGATTTGATTGATCAACATGCGCCGAATATTAAAAAGTTTTTGGAAGAAAGAGAAGATATTCGCAAGTATCTGACGGCACCAGATGGTAATATTTACAGCATTAACTTTGTACCGGACGGAGCAGCAGCTCAGGGATATTTTATCCGTCAGGATTGGCTGGATAAATTGGGACTGGAACAGCCCAAGACCGTAGAGGAAGTATATACCGTGTTAAAGGCGTTTCGGGAGCAGGATCCCAATGGAAATGGGAAAAAAGACGAAATCCCTTATATTGATAGAGCGAATGGAGCAAAAACGGTAGCTTTATCGGCGCTTTGGGGGGCTCATACCTATTCAGACAAAGATCACTGGTTTGCCGAGAATGGTCAGGTCAAATTTGGTCCGATGCAGCCAGAATATAAAGAGGCGATGATGAATTTAAGTAAATGGTATGCGGAAGGTTTGATTGACCCAGAAGCGTTCACTCGCGGGAAAAATGCCAGAGAAATCTTGCTGGGAGATAATGTCGGTGGTTTTACGCACGACTGGTTTGCTTCTACTGCGGCGGCAAACGATAAATTCCAAGGACAAATTGAGGGCTTTAACTTTATACCAATGCTGCCGCCGGCAGATGCTAAAGGAAAAGTGTGGGAATATGCGTCAAGACCGGCAGTAAACGCCACCGGCTGGGGATTATCAAAGGATATCAAGGATCCGGTTGTTGGCATCAAATACCTCGATTTTTGGTGGACGGAGGAAGGGCGCCGATTGATGAACTTTGGAATCGAAGGCGAGGACTATGATATGGTTGATGGAAAGCCGGTTTTTAAAGAAAGCGTATTAAAGGGAGAAGAACCGGTAATTGCTTATTTGCAAAAGAAAGGTGTCCAGATTCAAATTGGTTTCCATCAGGATTTTGAGTATGAAAAGCAATGGATGAATGAATTGGCGCTGGAAGGCTCGGAGATGTATAATAAAAGCGGATTTATTGCTGAACGGTTTCCAATGCTGGCTTTTACCGCAGAAGAACAAAAGCTGCTTGATCAGAAAGAAGCTGCTATTCAGCCCTTTGTAGAGGAAACTACCCAAAAGTGGATTTTGGGCGCAGAGAGCGTGGAAAAGACTTGGGACAGCTATCTACAAACTCTGAATGACTTAGGCATGAAGGAGATTTTGGATATTTATCAGACGGCGTATGATCGCTATATGAAACAGTAATTGACCGGAGATAAGCTCGAAAAGGAAGCGGGTAATTCCGTATAAGAAAAGCTCTGGAAAAATCAAGTGTTATAATAGCACTGTAATTTGAATATGCTTAAAATGTATTGAGGCTATTTTAGAAAGTCGTAAAAAGGGGCTGTTGCAATGAAAATTTACCACGAAAAAAACGAGGGAAAATCCTCGCGGCATTGTGAGAAATTTTGGAGCGGCAGCCCCTTTAGCAAAAGGAATTTTCATCGGTTTACAAAAAATGCAATTGGAAAGAAAAATAGGAGATGAATTTTTAAGGAATTCACTAGAAAAAATATGAAACGACCAAATATTTTATTTTTAATGGACGATCAGCATAGGGCTGATTTGTTAGGTTATGCCGGAAATAATGTGATTCGCACTCCCAATTTGGATAAGCTAGCGGAGAAGGCAGTTGTTTTTGACAATTGTTATACGCCTTACCCGCAGTGTATTCCGGCAAGACAAGCGATGATGGCGGGACAATTTCCTAAACATTGCGGTTGCGAGAAGTTCGGAGATGATTTGGCGCCGGGATATTTGACTTTTGCAAAATACTTGTCAGAATATGCTTATGCGGCGGTTGCCTGTGGAAAGCTTCATCACACTGGCGCGGATCAAATGCAAGGGTGGACTAGTAGAATTGGCAATGAAATGTGTTTTCATAAGGTTAAGCCAAAAGAGAAAGAAGCGTTTTGGCAGTTTCCTTCTAAAGATATGCTTCGCTGGCCAATAGAAAAGGAAATAAAAAGAGCAGGAATTGGCAGAGCATATCAAGTCGTGTCAGACGAATATACTGTATTGGGAGCAAAAAATTTCATACTGGACTATTTCAACAGTGCCTATTATGATAAACAAAGAGGAGAACGCCCGTTGCTTTTGAAGGTTAGTTTGACGCAGCCGCACTATCCCTATACTGCTAGAGAGGAGCTGTTTCACTATTATTTAAATAGGGTACCAATCTTTGTAGAACAACCAATCAGTAAGCACCCTTTTTTGCAAAAAAAGAGTTTGAAAAAAGGAGAAGTTACAGAAAGAGAAATTAGACGATGTACGGCAGCATATTATGCGATGATTGAATATGTCGATTGTTTGTTTGGTGAAGTATTGGAAACGATTGAATTGGTGGGGCAAGATTTGGATGACTGGATTGTAATTTTTGCTTCTGATCATGGAGAAATGCTGGGAGAACATGGCGTATGGATGAAACAAAAATTTTATGAGGCAAGTGTTAGGGTGCCGTTTTTTATTCGTTTTCCAAAAGCTTTTTCGGCTAAAAGAATAATGGAAAATGTCAACCTGTGTGATATTTTTGCCACACTTTGTGAATTAGCAGATTTACCGATACCGGAGGGGTTAGACAGCCGATCTTTGGTGCCTTTGTTGGCAGGGGATCGGCAGATCTGGCAACAAAAATACCAGAATCAAACCATTTCTCAGTATGAGGGAGGCTGCTTGATGATAAAAAAAGACTGGTTAAAATATCAGTATTATGGAGCTGATTTGCCGGAAGTTTTATTTGATTTGCAAAAAGACCCGCAGGAGAAAAGAGATTTTAGTGAAGAAGCAGATTATAAGGAAATTATGGAGCAGTTCCGAGCGGAAAGACTCTGCTTAGGTTTTTAAAGAAACTTAAAGGACATTCATGGCAAAATGATTCCGACTTTTATGTGGCTTAAAAAGCGAAGATTAGATTTAAGCGGCAAGTTGGAAGGAGTTCTTTCGGAGCATAACATTAAGAAAGGATTGGCTTGAAAAAAGGAGAAGTATGAAGCTAACGGATATTTTACAAGAAAAGCTTACGATTGAAGAATTACAGGCAAGGCTTTTGCAGCGCAAAAAAACGATTGAGCGGCAGCGAGGAATCACGGAAAAAGAGCAGGCAGAGGCAATCCATAAATTTTTTCCGGAAATTGCCGCAGAAACGGTGAAGCTAGCGGCTTATGGTATGGAAGGCAGGGTCAAGCTGCCCGGTACTGGAGGTGAATTTAAAAGTGCGCTCAGCGGCGGTCCATATCCGGCGTGGCTGGACAATAAGTACCGGACAAACGAATATCTTTGGCAGCTCAACCGAATGGACTGGTGGCAAAACTTATTGGCGGCATATGCCCTTACCGGCAAAGCCGAGTATGGCAAAAGGGTGGTGGAAGAGCTGCTGGACTGGATTCGGGAGGTCAAACGACCGCACTTAGACGGCGCCGATTTGCCGGCAATGCAGAAAAATTTTCATAGTCTTAGTCCATGGCGCACCCTAGAGGTGGGGATTCGTCTGCATAAAAGCTGGCGGCTGGTTATGGAGCATTTGCTGGGAAGCGAGATTTTTCCTTTAGAGGCACTGGAGCAGTTTGTTATTTCTGTTTACGAGCAGGCGGAGGTGCTGGCGGAGCTGTCGCCGCAATTTTTCCCTGAGGCGGATCACAATCACTATGTTATGGAAAATCTGGGACTGCTTTGGGCAAGCTCCTATTTTCCGGAATTCAAGCAATCGAAGCAGTGGCGAGAGCAGGCAGAAAGAGAGCTGGAGCGCTGCATTCGGGTGCAGATGACCGATGACGGAGCGCATATCGAGGGCTGCCCGATGTATCATAACGGCTGTATGCGCTGGTTTTCGCTGGCGGTATTCATTGCTCGTGATTTTGGCAGGGATTTTTCGCCGGAATATCAACGCCGTCTGGAAAAAGGCATGGAATATAGTATCTATTCCTTCCGACCGACGGGCGAGGTGGTGCCGTGGGGTGATTCCAAGGCCAATCAGGTGGCGGTCATGGGCGGATTTTATGGATATTTGGTATTTGGCAGGGCGGACTGCCTGAAGCTTTTGCAGGAATATGTAAGGGAAGCGCAGTTTTGGGAGCAGCTGCAAAATCATATCTGGTTTTTGTATGATATAAAAGCCTTCCAAAAAGCGCTGGAAGAAAAAGTAGAAAATAAGCTGGCTTTGCTGAATCATCAGAAAAAGGTAAAACAGGCGATGTTTCGCAGCTCATGGGAAAGCAATGCCCATAGTCTGTTTTTTGGAGTATATACGCCGCTGCATACCGGACATACGCATATGGATCCGCTGGGGTTTGACTACACTGCACATGGGGAAAATCTGCTGGCAGATCCCGGTTATTTTACCTATGAAAACAATCGGGAAAGAGAGCTTTTTAAGTCGCCGCAATGGCATAATACAGTGGTTGTAAATGACCGGTATCCTTATGAATATATCAATGCTTTTCGGTACGGTGAGCAAAAGTCGGGGGATATTTTACTGGCACAGGAAATAAATGGTGATTTTGTACTGGCTGGTTACCATGACAATTATGCACCGGTTCGGCTGCTCCGCTGTATTTTGTTGGTGGATAAGGAGGATTTGCTGGTCTTAGACCAAGTAAAAGGAGAAACACAAGAGGTGGATATTTATTATCATTGGGCAACGGAGAAGATTTGCCTTGCAGAAGTGGTAAGGGGGGAATGGGAGCAGGTGCAAATGCAGATGATTTACAGCAAAGGGCTTAGTGCTGAGCTTTTGCCTGGCTTTCTTTCCAAGGATACCGATCAAAAGCAGCCTTCTAAGCGGCTGCATTTGCAAGCGAAACCGCGAACGGACAATGAACTGTACGCCTGCTTGTTTCAAGCTAAGCCGAAGGCAGAAGCGCTTACATCGGGCGAGATAAAAGTAGTGCGGAAAGCGGGATTTTGGCAAGTCATTGTAAAGGGACGGAAAGAGTATGCCGTGTTTTGGGATGACAATGGAGCGATCAGTCTGCAAAAGTAAACATATTGCTGCTGGTCGTAGCAGCACTTTTTTTGCGCCCTATCCTATTGTCCGAGGAAATTTTTATATTCATAATGCTTTGTTCTTCGGGGAAAGAAGCATTTCGCCCAGTGAGATAGAGCTTATTCGGACGAATTACATTCGTGGACTTAAGATGAGCGGAAGGAAATATATTCTGCATGGAAAGAAAACAAGGCAGGACAATAACGGTTATTTTGGGCAAAACCAAGAAGAATGATAAATTGGCAGAGAATTTTTAAAAAAACAAAGGGGTATCCTGTTACAATTTCTAAAAAAATATATAATTAAGTAAAAATAAAAAAGTACAGCAGCCGGAAGCCTTTGGAGCTGTAATATAATATAAAAAAGCAGTGAATCAAAAATGATATGTACCCTCTTTATTGGACAAGCAGTAAGGAGGGTATTTTAATGAAATATAGTTATGAATTTAAAAAAGAATGTGTTCGGTTGTGTCGATTAGGAGAATAGGCGAATACCCCAAAAGGAATTGGAGATAAACAATTCCGTGACATGATAATGATTTGGCATAGATTAGAAGATTTACATGGTCCGGAAGTGCTAAAACACAATTCCGGTAGAAATTGGACAGCTGATGAAAAATTTGAACTAATATCTAAAGTAATAGTCGGAGAATCTGTTAGTCAGTAGCAATCAAAGTCAGAATTTCCAGAGGTCAACTATATAGATGGGTTACTAAATATAAAGGATTCGGATATAATGGTATTGAAAATAAAAAGAAAGGGCGAAAATCCAAAAACATTGCTATGAAAAAAAATACAAGCAATACACCTAAAAATCTAACCGAATCAGAAAGAGAAGAACTCATAAGATTAAGAACAGAAAACGAATATATAAAAGCAGAGAACGAAGTAATAAAAAAAGAAATCGCCTTGAGAGAAAAGAATTACGCTGCGCAACTCAAGGAGAAAAAGCAGCGATTATCAAAGAACTTAGATTGGAGAACACGAAAGCGGCAGACAATGCCTACATTGGTACTTATCGCAAAACCTCGGACGGTGCGGGAGTTTCCCTTGACACAGCCACTAAAGTTATGCGAAAATTACAAGCTAAAGACTTCATCAAAAAAGTGCTGAACGGCCTTTATCAAGTAAACCCGTTGATTATGCTGAAAGGCTCTGAATATAAAAAAGCCTGCTCCTCAACTATTATGCAGATAGCAACGAAGAACAAATAAGCGAGAAAAAAAAGAAAAATAAAGGGGGAAATCCGCCCTAAAACCCACCCGCCGTTCCAAAAAACTAATTCAATGCCTCTCTAACGCCTTTATACCCCACTAAAATCGTTTTTAAGTTAAGATGGTAGTTTTGTCAAAAAAAGATAAAAACGATTTACGAGCCTCTAAAAGCGTTTTAGAGCTATTAAGCAGAAATTGGAAAAATAAATTGACATAGTGTGTATAGTATGTATAATGGGGTTATAAGGAGATGGTACTATGAATACGATTAGAAAGAATATCACTTTGCCCATTACAGCATATGAAACTATCAATGATTACGCTAAAAAATGTGGCATGTCTTTTTCAGAGTTTTTAAGAGATACCGCCTTAAAAGCGATTGTTAAAAGCGAAAACTTGAGCCTGCTTGAGTATATCAATGCAAATTGTGCCTATATAGATAAACACGAACAGGAAGAAATTGAAGCATTGAATATTGATTTTGACAATTTAAGCGGAAAGGAATTGACTTTAGATGAGCTTTTACAAGGTTAAGTATTCAAAGCTGGCTGAAAAGTTCATCAAGAAAAACAAGGCAATAGGTATCAGATTTTTTAAAGCATTTGCAGAAATAGCAGAGGACAGGGAAAATATACAGTCCTACGATGTGAAGAAGTTCCATTCTAAAAACTATGATGACATTTTCAGACTGAGGATAGGTGATTATAGGGCTGTTTTCCGTATTGTAGATAATGAATTACTTGTTTATATTTTTGATACAGACTCAAGAGGGGATATCTACAAAAAAATAAATCTGTAATACTTATAAATAAAGCATAATAAATTTCAAATTTATTATGCTTTATTTATTTTTAGCCC
>JBGZBY010000073.1:0-3873 GCA_041844915.1 Eubacteriales bacterium | reverse complement strand
TCCTTACTTCTAGTATATATCATTTCTCAACCTAAGTTCCAGTCCGACCTTAAACCTAGAACTTACTTTGGCAATTAAGGGCAATTTACCCTTGCGAGGGATTTTCAACTTGTTGCTTGATTCCTTTGAAAAATGGTGATATAATAAAAAGAGTATCAGCAATCAAGATGTCGAGAAAGCTAAGGGAGGTAAATTATGAAGCTATTGAATCGGGTTTTAGGAAATAATGATTATAATCTTGATTATTTGAATGAGCTTTTAGCAAGAGTTTCGCCGAAAGAAAAGGAAATCGTCATAAAGGAAAAGAAAAATTACGGCTGGGCCATTGCCCTTGGTGCAGTAGCTGTTACCGCGGTTGCCGGTTATGCCTGCTACAAGCTTTTTATTGAGAAAAAAGATAAATACGATGATTTTTATGATGATTTTGAGGATTTTGATGATTTTGAAGATGATTTTGACTTTGACGACGACGAGCTAGAGGCTTATTTGGCGGAAAAAAGAGAGGAAGCCGAAGAAAAGGCAGAGGAATGCAAGGAAAAGGCTTGCGATGCTGCAAAGGCGGTTAAAGAAAAGGCGGAGGAGCTAAAAGAGGCGGCTGCGGAAAAGGTTGAGGAAGCTGCGGAGAAGGTGAAGGAAGCAGCTAAGGACATGAAAAAATAATAATGCGGCTTCATTCCTGCACTTGCTTTCGGGGAAATCGAAAGAAGCACAGAGGCAGGAAAGGGTTGTAGAGAAAGGTATAAAGAGTTATCCCCTTTGATAGCTCTTTTCTTTTTGAGCATCATTTGAGCAAGAGAAAATTTTTAGGCGGCATCCAAAATGGGAAATATGCTGCAATAGAAGGAATAAGAACATGAAAAAAGGCGAAGAATTTATCGGCAGAGTGTTGCGCGCGGACTTTCCCAATAAGGGGAGGGTGCAGACGGAGGAAGGGATTGTTACGGTAAAAAATGCAATTCCCGGACAGCTTATTCGGGGAAGAATCCGAAAAAAGAAAAAGAATGTTTATGACGGCATACAGTTGGAGGTATTGGAGACCGCAAAGCAGGAAAGGCAAGCGTTTTGCCCGGTATTTGGCAAATGCGGGGGCTGTACCTATCAGGTGCTTCCCTATGAAGTGCAGCTGGAGCAGAAAAAGGAGCAGGTGAAGCGGCTTTTGGCTGAGGTGGGAGCGGAGGAGCTTTTGAGAGAGATCATTCCCAGTCCGTCGGAGCTGGCGTATCGGAATAAAATGGAATATTCCTTCGGCAATGAACGAATAGACGGAGAGTTGACATTGGGCTTGCATAGGATAGGAAGCAGTTACGATATCGTTCCGGCAGCGGAATGCGTATTGGTGCCGGAGGATTTTAACAGGATTGTCGCTTTAACGCAGGCTTTTTTCAGAGAAAAGGGCTGCTCCTTTTATCATATTCGCCGAAAAGAGGGATTTTTGCGGTACCTGATTCTTCGTCATGGGAAAGCGACAGGAGAGCTGATGGTCAACTTAGTGACTACCTCGCAGCAGGAAGGAGCAACAACGGAGGCGCTTCTGAAGGAATGGCAGGAGCGATTGCTGGGCATGGCGCCGACACTGGAAAATAAACTGGTATCTGTTTTGCATACCTTGTCGGACAGCCCATCCGACGCGGTCAAGCCGGAGCAGGTCAGGCTTTTGTATGGCAGAGATTATTATGAGGAAAAGCTGTCCGGGCTGAATTTCAAGGTTTCTCCTTTTTCCTTTTTTCAAACCAATACCAAGGGGGCGGAAAAGCTGTACGCGGTGGTAGCCGATTGGATCGGTGAAACGGAGGGCAAGACGATCTTTGATTTGTACTCGGGAACCGGCACGATTGCTCAGCTGGTATCTAGGGTTGCCAAAAAAGCGATCGGTGTTGAGATCGTGGAAGAGGCGGTTGCCGCTGCCCGTGAAAATGCCTTCCGTAACGGTCTAGCTAATTGCGAATTTATTGCCGGAGATGTGCTGAAGGTGATGGAGGAACTGACGGACAAGCCGGATATTTTAATTCTGGATCCGCCGCGCGACGGCATTCATCCCAAGGCGCTGCCCAAGATTATTGCCTTTGGCGTGGAGCGAATCGTTTATGTCAGCTGCAAGCCGACCTCGCTGGTCAGGGATTTGCAGATCTTTCAGGAAAACGGCTATAGAGCAGAACGGGTGAAATGCGTAGACATGTTTCCGGAAACGGGGCATGTGGAGACGGTAGTACTGCTTTCCCACAAAAAGCCAGACGGACATATCAACGTAAAAGTTGAGTTTGGCGAGGGTGAGGGAAAAGTTCCACTTGATAATATTGCTAAAAGAGCGGAAAGCTATAAGCCCAAAGAACGAGTGACCTACAAAATGATAAAGGAGTACATAGAAGCTAAATACGGTTTCAAGGTACATACCGCATATATCGCAGAGGTAAAGAGAGATTTAGGCTTGCCAATGTACGATGCTCCTAATGCGGTAGAGGAATTGAAACAGCCGAGGAAGCATCCAACTCCAGAGAAGGTTGAAGCAATAAAGGATGCATTGAGGTATTTTGAGATAATATAGAGGGAGAAAATTATGGCGATAATAAGACCAAGATTGATAGATTTCTACAATATGCCAATAACGCAAGAAGAGGTTGATTTCGCTATTCCTTTTTTAGATGAAGATATACCATTATATTTAGACCCATTTTTGTTGTGGAAATCTCCTTCGCAGCAAGATAATGCGTTACACCTGATACTAATTAATTCATTTAATAAGTTGGGGGCAACGTATTTGAAAAATGAAGATAAAAGGGAGTTAATAGCAGAGAACTTAGCTAGCTTATCTGAGTGTAGTGAGGTAGGATTAGGTTCGGGAAAAACCAAAAAGGGATTGAAAATATCCATAAATACAGCAAAAGAGATATTAGATTTGTTCAGTATAGTGCCACAATATAAGACAGGTGGTTTTTCTCATTTTGAGGAAATACAGTTATATGTAAATAATATATCTAAGGATAGGATTAGTGATTTTGCGTGTAATTTTTTAAAGTCCTTTCTTATTGATTTTACACAAGATGAATGTAAAAAATATAATATTCCAGTAAGAGAATTTGCGAATATTAAAGTTTTTAATCCAAAGACTTGTAGTATTGATGAAGAAAAACTGTCATTACCATATAACCCAGAGGACGAAACCCCTATTATTTTTGTTCCAAAGCGGTGGTTGCGTCATACTCCATGGATTAATTATGACGACTATTTTGTAAATGCTTATGTAAAGGAGGGCGAAGAAGATAAAATTGAAAAACCTAAAGTATTAGAATACAACAGATATAATTATGGAATGATTACAGCATATATAGCAGCAAAGGAGCGTATGCAAGCAGATTGTAAAAATGACCCATTGTTCAAACAAATACCAGTTATCTCTGCTAAAAAATGTTTGAATCAGATAGTAAAACTACCATCGGGTAAAACGGATAATGCCGATAAAAAGTTTGAAAATAGTTGTACAAAGCTATTTGCGTCTTTGTTATATCCCCATCTTGATTTTGCTCAAGCGCAAAGCAGGATTGATTCGGGAACTCAGATAAGAGATTTAATCTTTTATAATAATTGTTCATTTCCATTGTTGAAAGAATTATATGATAAATATGATTGCAGACAGATTGTTTTTGAAATGAAAAATGTAAATGAGGTTAGTAGAGAACATATCAATCAGTTAAATCGTTATCTTTCGGAGCAGTTTGGACGTTTTGGAATTATTATAACTAGAAATCCATTAAAGAAAAGTATTATGAGAAATACTATAGATTTATGGAGTGGACAAAGAAAGTGTATTTTATGCCTTACTGATGAAGATATCAGGCTTATGGTTGATGTATACGAAAATAGGCAACGTGACCCAAT
>JBGZBY010000072.1:0-7491 GCA_041844915.1 Eubacteriales bacterium | reverse complement strand
TATCTCAACATGAATCACCTGTTTGATCTGGAACTCCAGCGCAAGGTTGACGATCAGTCTGCAGCCAGCTAACTATGGTACGCCGTCGGCTGAAAATGAATTTGCGAAAGATTATTGACACTATCGCGAGGGTTTGCCTCGACGACTGATTTGCCAACACCGAGAGTCAGAAAATCCCGCAGGGATTTGCGTTCGACAGTAAAGAGAAAGAGGAATTGAAAGAACGACGAGAAAGGGGCAAACAGTAAAGAGAAAAAGCGATTAAGAGAAAGATGGAAAAGGGCAAACCGTAAAGAAAAAGAGCGATTAAAAGAAAGATGAAGAAAGGGCAAACCTCTAGTTGTGGAATTAGATTAGAATTGAACTAAAAATCAGGATGCCCCTTTGCACATGCCTTAAGGCAGAGATAAGCCGAAATTTATAGGGAAATGCCTTGCAAGTATCGTCATGCAGCCCAACTTTGTCATCCCTTTTGGAAGGCACGTCGAAACTTGCTCCCTGCGGTCGCTTCGGACAGCGGGCGGCTTTCCAAAAGGGATGACAGGACTCGGGATGAGGATGGTGGCTACGATGGCAATTTTATATCTATGGATGTTGGGGTGAGTTTGCCTCGGCGGCTGATTCGCCGATACGGAGAGGCCAAAATACCGCAGGGATTTGCTTCGACTCTGGCACATTCCCTGCAAATCGGAATCAATTCCTTGACAAATCCGGGATAATACAGCCATGCCAAAACGATCAATGGTCATTGCCACAATTGCTATTAATTTCAGCTGATTTGCGCTGAATCCCTTTCTTCTCCTTCCTTGTACCAGGGCATCGGGCGGGTAACAAATCATAGATAAGCCTTTAAAAACGACTTAGAAAAAAGCATTGCAGAGGATTCTTTGCAATGCTTTTTTGTCAATGTTATAATTTAAACTCGCTGGTGATTCTCTCTAGATCCTCACCCAACTCCAACAACGCTTCACTTTCGGTTGCGATCATCATAAAGGTATCGTTCTGCTCCTGCATCGACGCCGAAATTTCCTCCGTGCTGGCAGCATTTTCCTCAGTCAATGCCGCAATATTACTCATTACTCCGGAAACTCTTTCCCGAGCTTCATTAATTTTCTCATTAGCATCAACGATTTTTTCAATCGTCAAGCGGAGACGCCCCAGCGCTTCGGAAATGCCCTCGAATTTCTCACTCATGCCCTCTACATTTTTGGATTGCTCCTCTACGACCTGATTGGACTCAGCAATTTGCGAAACGGCATATTTTGTTCTTTCCGCCAAGGTTACTACCGATTTTTGGATTTGCTCGGTCGACAAACTAGAGCTTTCGGCTAATTTCCTAATTTCTTCCGCTACTACCGCAAAGCCTCTGCCACTTTCGCCTGCTCTTGCCGCTTCGATTGCCGCATTGAGCGCCAGCAAATTAATCTGCTCGGAAATAGAACGAATTGTTTCCCCTGCTAAATTGATCTCGGCAACACTCTGTTCTGTATTTTTTATCGCTTCCCTAATTTTAAGAGAAATCTGGTTGTTATGCTCGGTCGATTGTACTAAAGATTGAAGCTGTGCCTTGCCTTCGCTTTGCAAATCATCAACTTGATCGGAAGCTTTAATCATTTCTTTCATTTGAATAGTATTGCTTTCCATTTGGCTTCCCATTTTATCCAGCTCAACTACACCATCTTGTACATCGCTTGCTTGGGCAGTCGCACCCTGCGCAATCTCATCCACTGTACGGGTAATATCAGCTGCCATAGCACTGGCAGCGCCACAGCTCTGACTAAAGTCCTTAGAAGATGAGGTCAATTTATCAATAGATGAATGAATCTGCTTTACCAAATCGAGCATATTCTGTCGCAAGGATACCGCTGCTCGATAAATATCGCCCAATTCATTCTTACGATCCGAAAAATCATACGGCAATTCTTTTCCAATCTCCAAACGAGCAAGCTGTTCAAAATTTTCTCTGGCATTGTTTAACCCTCTGCTCAGTCTGCGTGCTATTACAAAATATAACAATGCACTTAATATTAAAATAGTCGTTAAAGCACTCAAAGCCAAAAGAATAACCAAATCCTTCTGCGGTTTCATAATTTCTTCTTTATTGATTGATATAAGCACTGTCCAATCTTTAATGTTTATCTTAGAGAAGCCACCCATCTTTTCATGCCCAAGAAAATAATATTCTCCTGTTCCCAGCTCCTGATTTTTAACTTTCTCAGCAAAAAATTCAGCTACGCTTTTATAGCTCTCGTCTTTTTTCGCCATTTCCAATATATTCAGCTTATCTTCCACTAATTTAGAATTGGAATGACCGATAATCTGCGTATTTTTATCATATACCGCTACAATGCCGCTTTCTTTCCAATAAAATTCCGCGCAAATATTGCTAACAAAATCAATTTTTCTTACACCGCCAAGCACACCTACAATTTTATCCCCTTGATAAATGGGTGCCGATACGACAATAATATTTTCGCCAGTTACCTTATCCACTAAAATATCGGAAATATACGCATTCCCTTTCATACTCTCTTTAAAGTATTCTCTTTCGGAAACATCAAACTCTGCGGTATCTCCTTTTTGCAAATTGCGCCCCTTACCATTAGTATCTACTCTAAAAAAGCTTTCATAGCCTAATTTCTCGGCTTCTTTTTGCATATATTCCGCTTTTTCCTCAAAAGAAAAGCTATGTGAAGTAAGAATCGGATTAGTTCCCAGAGTCGATACTATTTTCTCTTCTGTCGAAAGTTTTTCCTCTATACTGGTAGCAACTTCCTCTGTAAGATTTATTATTTCTTCGTTGATGGTATCTTTTAATGTGCGCGAAACCATAATACTGCTTATTGCAAGCATAATACCGCAAGAAAGCAAAATCCCTATCATAACGCTAAGCGTGGCCTGTAAGCCTATTGATTTATTCTTCATTTTCATTCCTTTCTAATATATCATTTCATCTTTCTGTTTATATACTGTATAATTTTTATCTTTTATGCACTGTATACTCCAATAAACGACTCCAGCTCTATTGAGGAATTCCTAATTCTGTTGTTTTGAATTTGTAAATTATTTGATTTTTCACGAATTATTTGAAAATTTAGAATAGCGAAAAAAGACATCCCCCTTTCTGGTGAGAATGCCTTTCTTCTACGATTGTCTTAGACAAATTTAGAATAATATTCAACGATCAAGTGATCTTCAATCTCAATCGGAATCTCTTCTCTTTCCGGATTGCGGATCAGAGTTGTTGCATAATTTTCTTCATCCCTTGATAAATACGGATAGGATACTGCCGTACCTAAAAAGTTATCCTTAAACAGCTGAACGCTTTGTGATTTTTCTGTCAATGCGATTACATCGCCGGGAAGTACAGCATATGACGGAATATTGATCTTCTTGCCATTGACAAGGATATGACCATGCCCGACCATTTGTCTGGCCTGACGAATACTGGTAGCATAACCGCTCCGGTATACCAGATTATCCAAACGGGTTTCCAGCATACGAACCAGCGCCGTACCAGTGATTTGCTCATCCTTCATTGCTCTAAGGAAGTAGCGATAAAACTGCTTTTCCATTACTTCATAATATCCGCGAAGTCTTTGCTTTTCCAACAATTGAATACCGTATTCGGAGAGCTTCTTGCGATCTCTCGCCTGACCGGCCTTTTCTGCACGCTTCATCGCTTTTGGATGACCACATACATTTAAGTTCAGTCTACGACATTTCTTAAATCTTGGTTCTCTCATTCTTGCCATCTTTATTTTCTCCTCACATAAATTGTAGACATTTGCGGCGTATCTATCGAAACAAAAAGACTGCGCCGAAATGCTCTTCTATGCCGCGATAATTTATGCCTCATAGTCTTTAACAGGCCTGCCTGTTAAATCCGGTTTCAATTATTTCAAGGTTACCTTTGCGCCGACTGCTTCCAACTTCGTCTTGATATCCTCTGCTTCTTCCTTGGTTGCGCCTTCTTTCATCATCTTCGGAGCGCCGTCAACCAATTCCTTTGCTTCCTTCAAGCCTAAGCCAGTGATGCCGCGTACTTCTTTAATTACTTTGATCTTTTCTGCACCAGCGTCGGTCAGCTCAACATCAAATTCTGTCTTTTCCTCTGCTGCCGGAGCTGCTGCGCCTACACCCGCTGCAACTACTACGCCTGCTGCTGCCGATACGCCGAATTCCTTCTCCGCTGCTTCTACCAATTCATTTAATTCCAATACAGACAATTCCTTTACTGCCTCTAAAATCTCTGCTACGGTTAATTTAGCCATTCTAATTTCCTCCAATTGAATCTTTATTAATCCTTATTGTTTATTTGTTTCGACTCTGATGTACTTATTCTGCACTTTCTTCTACCGGTGCCGCTACCGCCAAAGCTCCTGCGGTTGCTGCGCCCTGTTCTTCCATCTTTTCGGCAATCGCCTTTGCAACGCGGGCAAAGGAAGCCATCGGCGACTGGAAGCTGCCAAGCAATTTGGAAAGCAACTCATTTTTACTCGGAATAGACGCAATCTTTATAATGCCTTCCGAATCATAGTAAGTTCCGTCCACAACGCCTGCTTTGAATTCCAGCTTCGGCATAGTCTTGCTTGCCTCTTTCAGAATACGCGCTCCGGCAGTTGCATCCTCATAGCTGATGGCAACGGCGCTCGGACCCTCTAAATTAGCGTCCAGCTGAGCAAACTCGGTTCCTTCAAACGCAAAACGCATCATGGTATTCTTAAATACCTTATAGGTCACATTTGCTTCTCTCAGGCTTTTCCGAAGTTCCGTATCCTGTGCAACGGTCAAGCCGCGATAATCAACCAAGACAACCGAAGACGCGCCCTGAAGCTGCTCTTTAATGCCATTGATCACTGCTTGCTTTTGTTCTACTTTTGGCACAGTTCTACCTCCTTATAAATAAAAAACTCTTTGCCAAAAACAAAGAGATTACATGTCGTATCAAGAAAAGGCAAGGCCTTTCCAGCTTCCTATGTAGCCTCGGCAGGTTGATATACGTTGTGCTTATGCACCTGCTGTCTTTGGTCAATTTTTTTCACAAGTGATATCATAGCAGAATTTCCTGCTGTTGTCAAACTTTTTTTGAACATTTATGTTTTTTTAATATTTCAAAAAATGCTTCCACAGCAGCTTTTTCCAAAGCCTCCCAAAATATCTCTATCGGGCAATCCGCTTTCAATTTCATGTCGCCAACTGCGGCATAATCATTTCCACTCCCACAAGCCGGATTATAATGCCGCAAAGAGTAGGGAATAGTCTTTTTTCCTTTCCGATTTGCAGGCAAGATAATAGGTAACTATCGCCTTCTCATCGGAGATAGGTACTTTAATGCGGCCGCCGATTTCACTGTATTTCTCTAAGATCGGAAATAAAGCATGGACGCGTAGAGACCTGCGCCAGCTCGTTAAAGCTGAAACGATCGTTCTGTACCAAAAATCGAGTCGGGCATCTCATCGGTTTGAACAAAGTCCCAAAAACCAAGATCCAATATTATGAAACATGTTTTCACCATTCATTTCTGCAAAGGTCAAGCTCTTTCTTCTGGCATATTTATGTCCTTTGGGAAGGGCAAACATCAGCGACTCTCTCCCGCACTCCCGATAAAAATACTGCTTGCCCTCCGGTGTCAACTCATTTAACAGTCGGATCCGCCGGAGTGCCGCGCTTGCGAATCAAACAACTCAAGTCCTGCGACGCTCCGCCGCCTCATTCCTAGCGCTGATAAACGGCAAATGCGCCGCATTTACCGCATAATACGCCTGCTCCGCCAATTCCCCCCGATGAAGCGGCGCCGCCGTATAAGGAAAGTCCTGCAAAAGCTCTTCGTCCTGCGGATTATCGGTCATCACCAAAATTTCTTCCCTTGTCCAGCCCCAACGCTTTCTAAGCTGCTCTATGCCGTTTTTCTTGGACGCTAGGGATGACTGAAAATAGGTTCTCTCGCCGTACTGCCGCCGAAGCAGTCCCACATCCAGCTTTCTCGCCTCTGCCGTCGGCATTTGCAGCCGAAGCAGCTCTCCCTTTTGAAATTGCGCTTTCCCTTTCCCGTTAAACGCTGTCCATTCCAGTTCTTTATCCGGTGTTTCCGCCTGCCTCTTTTCTTCTAATATTCCTGCTGGTCGCCAAAGGCTCTCCAGTACTTCCGGCAGCTCTCTCAAATCCATTGAACCTCCGGCATAAAGCTCCTTTTCGTTTGCCGGCTGCTCGCCAGATAACATCTTCCTCGCTTTAGTCACTTCCGTTCCCTTCTCCGCTGCCATCATATTTTCTCCTGATGGACAGGTTGCCGTTTCTTCCAATGATCTTTCCAATTTTTCTTCGATTTGCCGGCCTTCTTTTCTTCTTTTTTCCGTCAAACTGCAAAAAAATTTTTCCTCCAACGAAGGCTCAATAGGAAAAGTCATTTCCATATCCTTATCCAATACATAGGCTCCGTCAAAGAAAACTCCTCCGCTAAAGAAACGAAAATTCGCCGCTAACGCCCGCCGAACCGATAAATAGCTTCTCGCCGTAATTAAATAAAGTCGGGCGCAGCCCTCCAGATACGTCAAAAACTCGCTTATCCCCGGTATCAGTCTCCCCGCTTTATCGGTTAGCACTCCGTCAAAATCCAAAAAAATTGCCTGCCATTTTCTTTGAAGCGGAATGCGAAACGCGCTTTCCACATCAAAAAAACGAGCCAAGGGGCTTCCGGTAAAATTAGAATAGCCCAAATAGCAATCACACAGTCGATGCTCATGACAAGCTTCCCTTCTTTTTTTGCCTGCCCTTTGAAAAAAGCAGGGCTCCTGCCGGCTTCCCCTGTCCATATATACATTTTCCACCGCCGCACAATAGGCAAAGCCCTTCCCTGCCATGGATCTTCGCCGACAATCGGCAAATTCATAGGCAAACATCGGGTCAATCTCCTGCAAGCGTTCAATCCTTTCCGGAGAAAACGCCGCTTTGCGCCGGTCCATAGCGTTAAGCCACAAATAAATTTCCGGCGGCAGCTCGACACGCAGCTGCCGAATTTCCTCTTCATTGGCCAAGGTCGCCACCATACCGACGGCAATTTTCACTTCTCCTGCCAAATGCTTGACCCTATCCAAAAAGCTTTGTCTTTCTGCCATTTCCGCATGATAGGTCGCCCACAGCCTAATTTTTGCAGGCTCGCCCCGTTCCCGCAAAAGCCGCAAAAAGCCTTCCGGCTCTAGGCTCAAATTGGTCTGAATTCCTACCGCTCGCACCTGCGGCAAGGCCGACAAGGCCGCCATCGTTTCCTGATAAATCTCGTGAATCAAGCCTTCACCATAGGGGGTAAATAAAATCTCAACCGGCTCACTCCGCTTGCTTATCTGCTGGTAAAAGCTCCGCAGTCCTCTTTCCTCCCGCCGTATTTCCTCCTCATCTGCGCAGCCCTTAACAAAAGCACAGTAGGAGCAATGATAATTACAGCTTTTTAAAAAACCCCGATAATAAATCGTTTGCATTTTTTCTTTCATT
>JBGZBY010000071.1:0-3109 GCA_041844915.1 Eubacteriales bacterium | reverse complement strand
GGCTTTTAAGGGAGAATCCAAAAGAATATTTTCGCTGGCAAGCTCGGCTAGAATGGTTTCAATATCTGAAACACCATGTGCTTTTGCCCAGCTTAAAATTTCTTCTTGTTTTTTTTCGGAATCTAAAAAATTTAAGAACTCCCAAAACAATTCAAAATTTTCAACTTCTAATGAGTTAGGCTCTCCGTTAAAGTAATGAATTAAATTTTTGTCGGGCATGCCATAAAGCGATGCGGCTTTGTTTAATATCATAGTAGCTCCTCCTTAAAGCAGTAAAGAAAAAAAGAGTTTTGCCGATATCAAAAGAGAAAAGACAAAACTCTTTTTAATCAAAGATTATTAGCAGTTAACAAAACATATATGAACATTGTGATTTTGCCGAGTATGACGAATTTTTCTTTTAATATTCATAATTTGCTCCTTTCTTTGTAAAATGGATAGTAGTTGCATTTATCATTAACCGATAAGGTTAATTACTAATAAAAATTCCTAATTTGGTTTGATATTATTTTATGGAAAGATGGAAAAAAATTAGCCTTTCCATCCTCTATCGTCTTCATTTGTTGCGAGAAGATTGGAAAAAAATGATGTATCTTCCACCTGATATTTTTCCTTTTCAAGAATGGAGAGAGAATAAGAAGCTATATATAGCGCAATCATAATAGAAAAAAATAATATAAATAGTTTATGTTTCATTTTGTTAGTTACCTTGCAGCTTAGCTTTGTTATCTTGTTGTTTTTGTTTTTGAGCATATTATAGGCGAGGGGTGGGGAGATTTCAACTGACATATCTGTCGGTTGACAAATCGGCAAAAATGTGGTATGGAAGGCAAAGACAGGATAAAAAAGGCGCTGAAAACAAGGAAAATAGAGGAGAGGAAGGCTATGAGCATTTCTTTGGGAGCGATTATTAAGAAGCTGCGGATAAAAAAGCGATTTAGCCAAAAAGAGCTGGCGGAAGGAATTTGTTCGGAGAAGCAGCTTTCTCGCATTGAAAACAATGCCTCGGAAGCCAGCACTTATATTATTTATGAGCTATCATTTCGTCTGGGAGAAAACCTGCTGGAATATCTCCCCTATGCCGATTTGAAGGAGCCTTTTTTCTGGAAAGAAAAGATAGAGGAGCTGGAGCAGCATTACAAGCAGGAGAAATATCCGGAGATGCTGGAAAAGAGCAGGATACTAAAAAAAGAAAAAGAAGTGGAAGCCTTCGTTTTTTTAAAGAAGAGAGTGAATTGGTATTTTTGCATAGCAACTTCGTATTGCGACAGCACAATGCCGTTTTCAGCTGCCGATTTTTTGCAGCTGATTGCTTTGACGCATCCATTTGAAAAAATCGAAGATATCTGGAAAACCAATCTCAAGCCCTTTGAAATTCGTATCTTGAATTCGGCGATTTTTATTTATCTGAAAAAAGGACAATATGAAATCGCTGAAGAATGGATGCGGAAAACCATAGATATGTTTGAATGCTGCTATTTTGAGATAAAAGACCATACCTATATCAGCTTTTTTTATAACCTAAGCCGACTGTATTTTATAAAAAAGCAATATGAAAAAGCGCTGGAGATTGCCGAAAGAGGGATTGCATTATCCCAAAGGAATAATATTTTATCTCCTCTAAGCGAATTATGCAGTATTAAAGGAAGAAGTTTATATTGCTTAGGAGAAAAAGAGGAAGCCCTTCTCTATTTAAACGCCTATTTGCAACTAGATGAAATCCTCTATGAAAACAGTTTTCATAGAAATAAGGAAATCAACAAGGCTCTGCGGGAAAATTATAGAATTGCGCCGCTGCGTTATTTGGAGGACGGGGAGTAGAGAAATGCAAGAGCGAAGGAAAAGCACAAAACCAAGAAGCGAAAGCAGCGTACTCCGGCAGAAGGATGTAATCTGGGAATGTTGAGTTTTTAACGAAAGAAGGAATTGAATTTCATTATCAATTAGACTATAATAATCCTATAAAACAAAATGCAGAGCATTTTGCAGGAAATGACTTTTTACCGGCTTAAAGCAGGCTTTAGGCCTTGGTTTTCAGAAGGAACAAAGCGAAATGGACTAACACAGGAGGCTATGATTATGAAATTTGAATTACCCCAATTACCCTATGCTTATGACGCGCTGGAGCCCCATATTGATGCGATGACGATGCAGATTCACTATGAGAAGCATCATGCGGCTTATACCGCCAATTTTAATGCGGCGATTGAAGGGCTGGAGGTGCCGAGCTGTCCGAGAAGGCTGCTGGCGCAGATTGACGAGATTCCTGCCGAGAAAAGACAGGCCGTTATCAACAATGGCGGAGGCTATTACAACCACAAGCTGTTTTGGGAAAATCTTTCTCCAAACGGTGGAGGCGAGCCGACCGGTGAGCTGGCAGAGGCAATTAACAAGACTTTTGGCTCCTTTGCGGAGTTTAAGGAAAAGTTTAGTACGGCGGCAAAGACCCGCTTCGGCTCCGGCTGGGCGTGGCTGACGATGAAGGACTTGAAGCTGGAGGTTGTTTCGACTGCCAATCAGGACACGCCGGTACAAGACGGGCGCCGGATTCTTTTGGGGCTGGACGTTTGGGAGCATGCATACTATTTGAAGTATCAAAACCGCCGTCCGGATTATGTCGAGGCGTTCTGGAATGTCGTCAACTGGGAAGTCGTGGCAGAAAGATACCAAAAGAGCAAAGAGAAGCAAAGCCCAAGCTGCTGCTGCCAGAAGTAAGCAAAGAGGGTATGATATACAGAAAATGAAAGTAAGAAAGCAGCCTTAAAGGGAGGGCGAAAAATGAAATCCTGTCATTTTTCAGCGCCAGATAAGGAAGCTTTTATGTAGGCTACGGTGTAACTCGGTAAAACGGGTTACACCGTAGCCTTTTTGTCGTATGCCACAAGGCTCTAGCAGATTTTTAAATGCTTTATTCACTTCCAATTGAATGTTCATCACATTTAAATTTTTTTCGAGATTATATTCTTCTTCTCGAATCCGGCCATTTCTAAAATTGGAATCCAAAGCCAGCATATAAATACCATATTCGGAATTAAAAGAGTATATAAAATCCCTACACATAACAGCAAAAAAGTTCCTTATAACTCAATTTAAGGAACTTTTTTGCTGT
>JBGZBY010000070.1:0-17703 GCA_041844915.1 Eubacteriales bacterium | reverse complement strand
ATTGGCAGCATTTTATAAAATTAATTATGGTATTTTCAATAAAAATTATAGTTTTTTATATTGAATATGTATAAAAAATTGATATTATAGAAAAAATAAATAAAAAAAGAAGGAAAAATAGAAGAAAACTAAAAATATTTAACATAAGATCAGAAGAAATTCCCTTTTAAAATAAGATAAACAGACTATAATAAATTTGTAACCGAAGGCCGGAAGAAAAACTGAAAATACTTATTTTATTGAAGGGAGGAAGCTTATGAAAAAACGAAGAAGCAAAATAAGAGGCATATTTTCCATGCTTCTGGCGGGGTTAATGCTTTTTTCGCTGGCAGGCTGTACCGGTGGAACTGTAAAGGAAACGGGCGAGGTTAAAAGCACGGAAGGCACGACCAGCACCGCCAAGGAGGAAGGTGCAGCCAAGGAAAACTCGGGTACGGAAGGGCAGACATCTGCTCAGACGCAGGAGAAAATTGTGATTTCCTATTGGACGATCAATCGCGCCGATCAGGAATATTTAACGTCGGTAATCAAAAAATTTAACGAGGAAAATGACAAAAATATTTATATTGATTATCAGGTATATTCGGATAATTATGTTCAAATGCTTGACCTAGCCTTTAGCACAGATACGGCGCCGGATGTGTATGTTCTTGCCGGAACCGATTCGCTGAAGGTATCGGTAGAGGAAAAAAAGACATTGATGGATTTGGCGCCTTATATGGACGAGGCATATCGCGCGCGCTTCGGAGAGGGTGCCTTTGTGCAGAATTATAATGCGCTGGGTGACGGTATATATTCCCTGCCTTATACCGCTACGGCAGTCCGGTTGTTCTACAATCAGGATATTTTTGACAAGGTGGGGATTCAAAGCCCGCCGACGACCTTAGACGAGATGGTTGAGTACGCCGCGCTCATTACGGAGAAGCTTGGAGCGGAGGGAATCTATGGGATTGCCGGCAACTATAAATCAACCGTCAGCTCGGTTGCGCGGACCATTGATCAGATCGTGGTTCGTAGCGGAGGAACGCGCGGTGGCTTTGATTTTAGAACGGGCACCTATGATTTTTCCAGCTATAAGCCGGTTTTGGAGGCCTTTAAAAAAATGTATGCCACGGGGATTGCTTTTCCGGGCTGTGAATCCCTAGATATTGATCCGCTGCGGACACAATTTGCCGCCGGAAAAATTGGCATGTATATGTCCTTTAACAATGCAGAGCCGGGAGTTTATGCCAATCAATTTCCAACGGATATCAACTGGAATTGTGCGCAAATTCCAACGGTAAATGGCAAGGTGGAAGGCAAGCAGGCGCTGTGGTCAGGCGGAAGAATGATGGGTATCAATCCGAAGACCAAGCATCCCGAGGCAGCTTGGGAGGTCATGAAATTTCTCCACAGCGACGAGGTCTTAGGCGAGTATTATGCAAAGGGATTGGGAATTGTAATGATTCCCAGCATTATTGAGGGTTTAGAAGTGCCGGAAACGATTAAAAAAATGCCGAATCTGGCAATTACTTCAGATGATAAGCTTTGGCCGCCATCTCCCGGCGGAATTGTAGTGGAGGGGAAGGACTATTTTACGGTATGTATCGAATGCATTTTTGGAGCGACCGATATTGACAGTGCGATAGAGGATTTAAATATCCGCTACAATCAAGCCTACGATAAGCTGGTGGCGGAAGGTGCGGAACGAATCATGTATCCGAATTTTGATCCGCTTAAGCAGGATACGTCCAAATAAAGAGAATGGTTCGCTTTGATTTTGGTGCTGTCGGGTAAAGGGAGTGTAATTTAGAAAAATGATTGCTTGGAGAAGGGAGCGCCTCTTTCAGACAGAGAAAAGCGCTTGTTCTACGAGCGAAGCGGGAGAGTGATTTTGTGTAGCCGCAGTCGTTTTCGCAGATAGTCCTTGCGGAAGCGGCGGCGGCTCAAAAAAACGGGGGATTTTCGTGGCAGAGCAGATCGGAGCATGCGGTAAAAGCATCTTGGAAGGAAAAGAGCCGGCAGAGAGTGCCGACACGGATTTGACGGAGGGGGTCAATGAAAAGAATTCTTTTTTCGTTTCGCAGTATGAGCCTGCGCGCCAGAATTTCTTTGCTGGTAGCGGCGGTCTTTTTGCTTGTGCTTTTTGTCTGTCAGGCGACCTTGTACGATTATGTGGCTGAGAGCAGGAATCGTCAGGCGAGCAGCACAGCAAGGGTGATGCTTAAGCAAGTTCAGACTTATATGGACGCAAAGCTGCGGAGCGTAAAGGAGAGGCTGCTGTATATTCAGCTGGATACCGGCTTTGAGGAAGCGCTGGCGGGCTATCTGTTAAATGACAGGGAAGCAGAGGAGGGAGTAGTTATGACGCGGCTTTCGCGCTGTCTTTCGCTGCATAAGGCAACGGAGCCGCTGGTCAGCTCTCTTTTTCTATATACGCCCAAAAGCTGTTTTACGGATATGAGCGTTTCCACGGTTAAGGGCTATTGCTTTGAGGGTTCCCCACTGTGGCGGCAAAGAAAGCAAAGCACGGATTATTTTGTGTGGGGCGAGCTGCAAAGGGATGAGATATTTATCACGCGCCGAGAGGTTTTGCCGATTATGTATCAATTTCGAGTAAACGGCTATGGGGAAAGCTGCGTATTGCTGGCCAATATTGACCGGCTCCGCCTTACGGAATACCTGTCGAATTTTGTTTTTGAGGAAGCCTCTCAGCTTTGCCTAGTGGATACGGAGGGAAAGCTGGTGACAAAGACGGACGGCGCAGTGGAGGAGCTGCCTTTTGGCGATAAGGCGGAGGATTTTCGCTTTGCGGGCAGGGAAGAAAGGCTGACGGAAGTTGAATATAAAGGCGAGAAATATCTGCTGGCATATTGTATGCTGGCGAACGCACCTTGGAGAGTAGTATATTTACAGTCAAAGGCACCTATGCTGAAGCAACTGGAAAATATTCGGCGAGTTTTTTGGATTGTCAGCTTATGTGCGGTGCTGGTTATTTTGCTGGCGCTTTCTCGGATTGTTCATAGCGTTACGCGGCCGCTGATGCAGCTTTCGGAAAAAATGAGGCATATGGGAGAACAGGAGCGGCTTTCTATGGAGAGCTTTGAATATCCTTACCGCAATGAAATCGGAAGCTTGGCGCAGAGCTTTAATTCGATGTTGATACAAATAAGCGTGCTGCTGGACAGACAGGAAAAATATATTGAGCAGCTAAAGAATGAAAAAGAGCGGGTGTATATGGAGCAAAGGCTTAAGCGCAAGGCGGAGCTGAAGGCCTTGCAAGCGCAGATTAATCCTCATTTTTTATATAATACCCTAGATTCTATCCGTTGGAAGGCAGAAATCGCCGGCGAGCAGGATATCAGCCGGATGACGACAGCGCTGGCGACCTTGTTTCGCATCGGCTTAAGTCGAGGCAAGGAGATTATAACGGTAGAGCAGGAGCTGCGGCATGTGGGAAGCTATCTGCAAATTCAGGAGCTGCGCTATGGAGAAAAATTAAAATACGAGATTGAAGCGGCGCAGAAGATCATGCAGCTTTGCACGATCAAGCTGGTTCTCCAGCCATTGGTGGAAAATGCAATTTATCATGGCATTAAAGAAAAAAACGGTCAGGGAATGATTCAAATCAAAGGGCGCTGCGAAGGAGAGGAGCTGCTTTTGCAGGTATTGGACAATGGTCGGGGGATTCCAGCGGAACAACTGAGCCTGCTCCGAAAGAGGCTGTTGGGCGAGGTGATCGAAGCAGCGGAGGGATATGGCATTTTTAATGTAAATGAACGGATTCGCTTGTGCTTTGGCGCGCAATACGGTTTGCGGATAGAAAGCGAATACGGGCGGGGAACGACCGTGACGATTCGGCTGCCGCGGATGATATCGGAGAAGGAGGAGTAGGGATGTACCGTTTACTGATCGCTGATGATGAGGAAAGTATTCGGAAGGGCGTGGCGGATTTTATACGGCGGAACTGTCCGAGGTGGGAGGTATTTTTGGCGGAGGACGGCTATCATGCGCTTCAGCTGGCCAAGGAGGTGGTGCCGGAGGTGGTGCTGACGGATATCACCATGCCCTATATGAATGGCCTTGACTTTATGGAAAATCTGCGGGATATTTTGCCGGAGGTCAGACTTTTGATTTTAAGCGGCTATGATCAATTTGAATATGCTGTGCAGGCCATGAAGCTGGGTGTGCGGGATTATTTCCTAAAGCCTTTGGATACGGAAAGACTGGTCGGCGCTTTGGAGAGCTGCGCGATAGAGCTGGAAAAGCAGGCATTGGAGATACCCGTACAGGAGCCGGAAAAATTGGAGCTGGAAAGCTATTTTCGAGCGGCTCTTTTGCAGGAAAGGTTGCCGGATCTTTCTCCGCGTAACAGCAGAGACATTTCCGGAGTTGGTCAATACTGCTGTGTTTTATGCGACGGCTTTGAATCGGATAAAGAAGAGTTGGAGCAAATGCTGAAAAGGCGCTTTGCCGACACGGTAAAAACGGTGCTGCTGCGTATCGGCACGCCGCCGAGGCTGCTCATTGTGTTTTGCGCCTGGCAGCTGGAGCAAAAGAGTTTGTTCCTAGCGATAAACCATGGGCTGACGTCGATTGCGGCATCTTGCAGACGGGCGGAAATGCCGGAAGTTCATTTTTTTGTTGGAAGCATTGTAGAGGAGTTGAATACGCTGGAGCTATCCTATCGGCAATGCAGACGGCTAAGAGAAAGCATGTTTCCGGAGCAGGCGCCGCCGGTCACGACCTATAAGGACGCTCAGGCAAGCCGTCTGCAATGCTGTTTGAAGTTACCGGAGCAAATTAAAAGAGATCTTTTGACGGCGGTTAGATGTGAAAATCAGAGTGTTTTTTTGGAAAAATGCGATGCCCTGTTTCAATGGTTCGGACAGCAGGAGATTTGCGACGCGGTTTTTTTGCGAACAAATGCGCTAAGTCTGTGCTGCCAGCTTCTGCAAAGCCAGGGAAGCGAGGAAATGATAAATTATGGAGAATTTGCGGATTTTCAAGCGGAGCTTATGGCGACCGACAGTTTAAAGGAGCTGAAGGCGGCCTTTGAGAGCTTTGTACAGCTGTGCTGGCTGCGAAAAAATAGTAAAAAAGCTTCCCGCCAGATTATAGCGGAGAAGGTGATAGAAATCATGAGGGAAAATATCTCCAATGCCGGCTTTGCCTTAAGCGATGTGGCGGCGGCGCTTTTTATCAGTCCGAATTATTTGCGTCAGCTGTTTAAGCAGGAAACTGGAAAAACCTTCACCGAGTTTTTAACGGAACAGCGAATGCAATATGCGCATATCCTGCTGAAAAATGCCAAGGTAAAGGTGAGCGATGTGGCGGAGCAGGTCGGTTACACGGATGCCCGATATTTTTCCGTATGCTTTAAAAAAATGTTTCACAGGACGCCCAGCGAGTATCAGGCAATACTGCAAAATGAGGAAAGGGGAAAGGGACTGCCGGAGCAAGCGGCTTTTTCATAAAAAGCGAAAAAACCGCGAAAACAGCGGAAGGAGAGGAGCAAATGATAAATAAAAAGGAAAAGCTATGGAAAAGAATATATAAAGAACGCGTATCCTATCTGATGCTTTTGCCCAGTGTGGTTATGTTTTTGGTTTTTACCGCATATCCCATCCTATGGGCGCTGCGCTATATGCTGTTTGATTATCGAGGCTATGGCGAGGCGAAATACGTGGGGCTGGATAATTTTGTGCGGGTATTTACCAGAGATCCCTCCTTTTGGTCGGCAGTGGGAAATACCTTTCTCTATGCGGGAGGGAAGCTTATTTTCACACTGCCGATTGCCTTTATGCTGGCGTTTTTGCTGCATAAGCCAAGGCGTAGCCATGCGATTTGTCAATCTATTATTTTTACGCCTACCATCATGTCCAGCGCGGTCATGGCACTTATTTTTTATTTGCTGCTTAATACCTATAACGGCGAGGTCAACCGCTTTTTGATATGGCTGGGAATTATTGATGAGAATGTCAATTGGCTGGGCATACAATATGCTATGCTGACGGTTATCCTAGTTGCCGGCTGGGGAGGAATCGGAAATTATATGGTCTATTTTATTGCAGGCCTAACCGGCATTTCACCGGATATTCAAGAAAGCGCCAGATTAGATGGGGCAAATGGCGCGCAGCTCCTGTTTCGGATTACCCTGCCCTTGCTGGCGCCGATTCTTAAGGTAATCTTGATGCTGGCGCTGGTCATATCCTTTAAGGATATGCAGAGCATTATGGTATTGACCGAGGGAGGCCCTTTGGGGAAAACAAAGGTTATGTTTCTATATATTTATCAGCTTTTCTTTCCGATTTCCGCCGGCTCTCCCGTTACGCAGGAATTTGGCTATGGAGCGGCGGCCAGCTTGGTAGCGGCAGGAATTATCGGCGTAGTTACGGGGATTTATCTTTTGATAGGAAAAGGCCTAGATAAAATAGCAGGGGAATGAGGTGCGGTATGAAAAGAACAGCAAAAGCCAAAAAAGATACGATGAACCGGCTGAAAACGCTTGCCAGCTGGGGGATGAAATGGAGCTTTATCGGAGTTGCCTGCGTATTTACTCTGTATCCGGTTATCTATGCGCTGCTGGGATCAATGAAAACAAATCAGGAGCTGACGCTTGGCGGAAGTATTTTCCCAAGGCAGTGGCGCCTAGACAACTATATTTATGCATTTGCTAAGCTGAATTTTGGAAAATACATTCTCAACAGTATTTTTTTGGCACTGCTGACGGTGCTGTTTACTGTGGCGATATCCTCAATGGCGGCATATGTCCTTGCTCGAAAGAATTTTCCGGGCAAGCGGCTGCTGACTTCGCTTTATTTATGCAGCATGTTTGTTTCGGTCGGCTCGGTGGTGCTGTATCCCTTATATGGCCTTTTGCATACGCTTGGGCTTACCAAGAATTTAACTGGCTTGGCTTTGCTGCTGACCGGAGGTCAGGTTGCCAATATTTTTCTGATATCAGGCTTTGTTCGCAGCATTCCCAGAGAAATGGATGAAGCGGCAATTGTAGACGGAGCGGGCAGCTTTCGCATTTTTTGGCAGATCATTCTTCCGGCGCTGAAGCCGATTCTTGGAGTTGTTGCTTTATTTGCCTTTCGGACAGCTTGGAATGAGTTTGTGTCGGTTCAGGTGTTTACCATGGGGAACCCTGAGCTAAAGACCTTAAGCGTTGCGGTGGCCAATCTTCGCTATTCGGCGAATGCGGCGGCGGAATGGCATATTATGACGGCGGGAGCGGCGATTGCTCTGCTTCCGATTTTAATTGTGTATTTAGCGGCGAACCGGCAATTTATTGCAGGATTAACGGCAGGAGCCGTCAAAGGATAGGGAGGAAAAGGAAATGGAAAATTTTAAACAGCCGGATAAGTCCTACTGGCCGCGCCCACTGCTGTTTATCAGCGGAAAGCCAGACAGGGAGGGAATAAAAAATTTGATTCGGGGCTGTGCCGAATGCGGCTATGGCGGTGTGGGGCCGGTGCCGTACAAGGATACGGGAATGGACTACTTAGGAGAAGAATATTTTAAGATGTATGGCTGGTTGTTAGAGGAGATAAAGGCCAATAAGCTAAAGCTTTGCTGCTATGATGAATGGTGGTTCCCCAGTGGAAGCGCCGGAGGCTTGTTTAAAGCGATATATCCGGAGCATTGCGCTTCTAGGCTGGACAGGGAAACGCAAGAGCTGCATATGGGAGAAAATATTTTGCCTGAGCAGTCGGGGATATTAATGGCGGCGGTAGCCTTGGAAAAAAATAGCCTTGAGAGAGTGGCGCTGACGGAGCGCTGCCAAGAAGAAAGGCTGCTGTGGAACCGGCAGGGAGAATGGGAATTGCAGCGCTTTTTCTGCCGTTTGGACGAATCAGCCAGAGTGAATTATCTCCAGCCGGAATCGGTTGAGAGATTCATTGCTCTTACACATGATCAGTATTTCAGCCATTTTGAAGAATATTTCGGAGAGGTGATTGATTCGGCTTTTTATGATGAGCCGCAGTTTTACACGCAGAAGGGGCGAAGCTGGACGAAGGATTTTAACCGGAAATGGAAAGAAAGATATGGCTTTGAAGCGGATATATGGTATCCGGCGCTATGGCAAAGCATTGGCGAGGAAACGGCGGCAATCCGGCATATGCTGTTGTCTTTTCGAGCGGATCTGTATGCGGAGGGCTTTGCCGGAACCATTCAAAAATGGTGCTCACGGCATAGCATTGCGCTGACCGGACATATTGATCAGGAGGAGGTGGTCAATCCCAGCGGAATTACCGATGATCTGCTGAAAGCTTTTCGTTACCAGGATATCCCCGGAATTGATCAAATTTTTTTCCCTGGGAGAGCTGCCAAAAGCTATAAGCTGGTGAGCAGCGCAGCGTATAACTGGGATAAGCAGCTGGTGATGTGCGAATGCTTCGGGGCAATTCCCAAACTAACAGAGGCTCAGATGTATCGCGAAACCTTGGATTTATATGCAAAGGGAATTAATTTATTTGTGCCGCATGCGGTGTGGTATGATGAAAATAATGTATTTTTTCCGCCGGAGCTGTCATGGCGGACGGAGGAATATGGAAAATTTTTAAAGCCGTTTAATCTCTTTTGTGCGCGCTTGAGCATGCTGCTGCAAAAGGGAGGACATGTCGCGGAGGTGGCGGTATTGTATCCGATTGAAGGACTGCATAGTCAATATTCATTTTCTTGGTATGAAGGAGCGGAAAAGCCTGATTATACGGCAGGTGGGCCGTTTGTACCAGAAAATGATTATCAGGAGATTGGAGAGGCATTGTTTTACGGCTGCAATTGTGATTTTACCTTTCTTCATCCGGAACGCCTGAATGATTCGGAAAATATCAGGATTGCAGAGGGCAAGCTGCGGCTTTTAAATACAAGGCACAAAGAGGAATACTCGGTGATTCTTTTGACGGGGCAGGATGCGATTCAGCTGGAAACCTTGGAGAAATTGATGGAATTTGCAGAAAGCGGGGGAACGGTAATTGCAACCTCAATATTGCCGCACTATGGAGCTGTACTTGGACAAAATAAGCAGGTACGGGAGAAGGTGGAGCAGTTATTCGGTCCTTTGGAAAGCAGAGATGTCATGACGGAGCGTCATTTTTCAGGAGGAGGAAGAGTGCTTACACTGCCCTATGGGGATAGGGCAGCGCTAAAGCAAATCCTTGACGGGCAGGAATTGGATATACGCTTTTGTCAGCACCATCAAGGACTTGGCTATATTCATAGAACCTGCGAGGAAAGGGAAATTTATTTTTTGGTAAACCAAGGCGAGAAGGAGATCGAAACAGATTTTACGCTACGAGCCTGCGCCTATAGAAATGCCGAATGCTGGAATCCGCACACAGGAGAGCAAAGCGATTGGCTGCTTTTGCCGGAAGGCGGTCGCTTAAAAGGAAGCTTGCGATTGCCGGCGCAAAGCGGCGTATTTTTACTGCTAAATAAATGAGGAAAATCCCATACCGACCACAGAAGGCGATTGCTCTAAGATATTGCAGTTAAAAGGCACTATGGCTTACGGGGCTGCTGCAAGCGGAAAGGGGAACCCACAGAGGCCATAGAATCCGCAATGGTTACAAAGTATATAGAAAATAAAGAAAGGAAAAGGTGTAGTGAATTTCCGTAAGAATTCATTATACAAGGAGATTCCATGAAGCAAAGAGAAGGACAAAGGGAAAGGCAAAGGGAAAGCGAAAATTTAAAGGAGATGGTTTTCTATACATCGGATTGGCATATTCATACAGAAGCCTCTTATGACGCTGAACTGACGGCGGAGCAGCTGACCGAAGGCTGTCGGCGGCAGGGGATAGTGCGTTGCGGGATAACGGATCATGTCAATCTGCCCAGCTGGGGAGATACCTTGTTGAAGTCAAGGGAAATTCTGGAGCGCTGCACCATGTCGGGAATTTATCTTGGTGTGGAGTTGACTACTAGAGCTAAGCATGTATGTGAGTACGACCGACTGCATCCCGGCGAGAGATCGCCGATTTGGGATGGAGCGACGGAGCGGGATGAGATTGAGCTGACCCTAAATGCGGAGGAGCTTGCCCGATATGGGGTTGATTATGTGCTTGGCGCGGCGCATTGGATTTTGACCAATACCAAAGATGCCGGACGCGTTGTGAGGGATATGCACCGGCAGAATATGTGGCTGGCGCAGGATCCCAGAGTAGATATTGTGGGGCATCCCTTCTGGATTTATGGCGAGCTGGATACGCCCAAGGGGAAAATGCCCTTTGACGATATGAGCCTAATCAGCCGGCAAATGCGAGAGGAATTTGGCGCGGCGCTGCGGGAAAATGGGAAGGCGGTGGAATATAATCTGATGAGCTTTGCGGTTGAAGGCTGCGGGCATTCAGAGAGCTTTTGTTATGCCTATGCCGAGTTTATACGAGCTTTGTATGAGCAGGGCGTGCCAGTAACCATCGGAAGCGATGAGCATGGGCACGGCGGCGGATATGGCAACTATCAAAACGCCGCGCGCAAGTATTTATCCGCCGTGGGGTTCTTGCTCGGAGATTTTTCTGAACCTAAATTTCGCTCCTGCTAGTTTAGAAATTGTATTCACACGGATTTGAACTGTCCTGAGGCAGTTTGCCGTGTTAATCTTCTGTGAAAATTGATTTTTTGAGCTTCTTTATAAGGAAGCTCTTTTTATTTGGCAATTAGAAAATATCTTTTGGTAACGGAGCAGGACGAAAGAGAATAAAAAATTAGGGAAAAAGCTTGACTTTTTAATATTTATAAGTATAATGGAATAAATAATAGGGAGAAAAGTCCTTATCTATACTATGAGAAAAGACCTAATTAATTTCAACGGGTTCTTTATTTTCATAGAAAATGTGGAAGATAATAGGTTAAGTTTACCTATACGGAAGTAAGGCTTTGATATAGGCAACAAAAGCAGATTATCCTACTGGTACTAAAGTATGAAAAGTGGAGAGAAAGGAGTTTTTATGCAAAGAAAATCGAAGAAATTACTATCTCTGGCGGTTCTTTTTATATTTATGGCAAACATCTTTCAGGGAATGTTTGGAACAGATATAGAAGCCGTTAGCCCGCAAGTCGGGGTAAAATACACGATGGAATCTATGGATCGTGTGCATGGAGGGGTGATAGAGAACGGGAAAATTTCTCGGTTTCAATTGAAAAATGGCAGTGAAACAATATATGCCTACTGTTTAGACAGAGAAACCAGCACAGGACAGGGAATTGAATATAAGACAGAAGCCCTAAGCGCAATGGGTAACTACTTTAAAGATCCCGAGCAATATGCCAGAAAAGAGGAATTCTTAAAAGCGATTGTAGAGATTTCTGAGAGAAAACTGGGGGAAACGGCAAACGAACAAGAAAAAAATTCCATAGTGATGGGAACACAGCGTTTGATTTGGTCGATTGTTCATTCCGATAATATGGAATTGGATTTATCGAAAGAGCTTAAATATCAGCTCAGCGATGATAGCAGTAATCCGAGAATTACTTTTGAAGAAAAAGATCGAAAAGATTTGTTGATTCGTTTAAAAGGGTATCGCGCTAGATTAGTTCCTTGGTATGGATATGGACAAAGAGGAGCGATAAAATCCTATTCTGTGATGGAACATATTGACAAGGGCATTTTATTAACGCAAAAGCCGCAATGGACATCAAGAAAAGAATGGTATAGTATTTTTTTGGAAAAATACGCTGTCGATGGAAAGCGAAATTTGTTAATGCCATTGTGGCAAATTGGCCAAAAATTTTATACAGGCAGTGATTGGGTTTCGGACAAGCATGTTCGTTTTTACTTGCAGTCTTCGAGTGAAAGATGGGCGGAATATTACCATGCTATTAAAAAAGAAGCTTTAGAACAGGCAAAACAAAACCAGGTCAAAGAAACAGGAAATTTAAAGTTAGAATGGAAAAATTGGGAAATAACAACAGACGGTGGCTGGAAAATTTCTGGTCAAGTTAAAGCGGCGGATATTTCTCATACGATTCTTGCCGAGGATGGAAAAAAAGCAAAGCTGTATTTGGAAAAGACGGGAATGGCTGGAACCTCCGATTTTAGAGAATATGAACATTCTTTGGAATATAAAAACAATAATGTTTGGGATTTTACAATTACTTTGAAAAAAGAAGAGGTAGAGGAGCTAAGAAAAGAAGGGCAAAAATTAAAGCTTCATGTCAAGGCGGTCACTGGAAATGAATGGGAAACCGCAATCGCCGGCTTGGTCAGCGTTACAGGTGGCAGAGGAAAGCATCAAAATCTAATTACTACGCAGAAAGTAAAGGTAGACAAACAGATCGAAACACAGGTAGATGTGGAATTGCCGACGGATAATCGTGAAATTGAAGTTACCAAAACTTGGGTTGGCAAGCAAGGAAAGCAGGCTATTTTTGAGCTTTATGCTGATGGTAAGAAACTGGAGAATAAAACCCTTACTTTGCAGGCGGATTCATGGACAGGTAAATTTACTGGTTTGCCCGTATACAATAAAGAAGGCAAGGAAATTGCTTATCAGGTTAAGGAGCAGGGAGAAAATAACGGTAAAATAACTTTAGATGATATGGTTTATACCGTAAAGCAAATCCAAGATGGAGATAAATTTCATGTTATCAATATCAGTCAAGAAACGGTAGCCTTTCCGGTAGCCAAAGAATGGGTTGGGAAAACTGGTGTAAAGGCAGTTGTCGCGCTTTATCAAATGACGGGAACAGAAGAAAAAGAAATTGCGAGAGTAGAGCTAACCGACCAAAATCAGTGGAAAGCAAACTTTAATCCGCAGCCGAAATATGACCAAAATACCGGAAATGAAATCAAGTATGATATAAAAGAGATAGAAGTAACTTCTGAGTATAATAACGGACAAGCTCCACAAGTAGTATGGAAGGATATCAATGGAGTTCGGACGGCGACTTTTACCAATATTAATACGGAAACGGTAGAGGTAACAGTGAAAAAAACTTGGACAGGCGGCGAGCATGTTCGCCCCGACAGGATTTTTGTGAGCTTGACGGCAGAGCCTAGTTTAGAAGAAGTTTTAGGAAGCGCTGAAAAAGCAGCTCAATATCAAAAGCAGGAAATAACGAAGGAGAGCTGGACGAAAACATTTCACGATTTGCCTAAATATTATAAGGAAAAGCTGGTGTCCTATGGTGTGATAGAAGAAAAATTGAGTCAATTCACACCGGAAATTACTTCGATTACGAAAGATAATAAGGAAAATTGCACGATTGTTCTTAACAATCGGTACGAAACTTCTGAAACGGTGATTACAGTAAATAAGAAATGGATTAATACGCCGTTAGCAGAGCAGATTTCAGCAACATTTCAATTAAAACGCTCTGTTCAGGGAAGAGAGCCGGAAAAAGTAGGAGAAGAAATTACTTTAACAGCAGAAAATGACTGGGCACATATTTTTCAAAATTTACCGGAAAAAGATGTGGAAGGAAATGTTTACCATTATACAGTAGAAGAAACAAAAGTAAATGGAAAGCTGCTAGCAGAAAGTGGGTATCTCTCGACAGTGTCAGGGGATAAAGCTTTTGAGATTACCAATACTAATGAAGAAAAAACCAGTTTGGAAGTAACCAAAAAATGGAAAGATGGTTTAGAATCTTCGTATACAGCAGTTAAGGTAGAACTACTTGCTGAAGGCGTAGATATTAATAATCTTGTAGCGCAGGATTACCAAAAAATTCAAGAATTAAGTCAAGCCACTTCGTGGAAAGCAGTGTATCAGGATTTGCCCAAATATTACGAAGGAAAGCGAATCGTCTATACGGTAAAAGAGATATCGTCAACGCCAAATTTTGCATCTTTCATAGGAAAAACGGAAATCGGGCCAGAAAAAGAAAGCGTAGTAGTTACCAATGCGTATGCCACGCCGAAAACAAGCATTATCATTCATAAGGTTTGGGTAAATACTCCCAGCGAGGCGCAAAATTTTGCAGAATTTGAGTTATGGCGAAAAGTTAAGGCAGAAGAACATGCGGAACCGGAAAAAATTCAAGACTTTATATTGTCAGCAGAAAAAGGCTGGTCAGTAGAAATTAAAGATTTGGAAAAAACAAATGAAAAAGGACTGGATTTTGAATATTTTGTTAAAGAAGTAGGCATCAATGGGAAAAAAGACACAACTGGCTACAATATCCGTATAGCACCACAGGAAAATGATGTTATAGTTGTAACCAATGTAAATGAAGAAAAAATTCATTTAGAAGTAGAAAAAATATGGGAAATCGTTTCAGAATCTGCTAAAACAGAGGTGGAAGTCGTATTAGAAGCAAAAATAGACAATAATATTCTTGAAGAAGCGACATTAAACGCTTTGTTGGCGGAAGGCTATCAAAAGGCAAGGCAATTAAATGCAGAGAATTCTTGGCAGACTATTTATGAAGATTTGCCTAAGTATTTTGAAGGCAGGCGAATTGTATACACAGTCAAGGAAACGACAGAACTAGAAAATTTCCATTTGGCAAATATATCAGAAACGGAGATTTTACAAGAGAAACAAAAAGTAACTGTTACAAATACGCATAAAGACTATGAAATAAATGCTTTTCTCAAGGCAGGTCATTTTACAAGGGTGAATGGGAATGTAGAAAAATCTCCCTTAGCGGGAATTACATTCCGATTGGCTGTAAAGTATGATTTAGAAGCAAAACTGACAGCTGCGCTCAGCCGATTGGAGGAATGCAGGGAATTGCTGCAAAAGGCAACGGCAGCATTGTTGGAAAAAATGGGAAAAAATGCAGCTGAGATAAAAGCTGAAAGCGAAGAAGTAAAAGAAGAAGTAAACTATCAGGTGATGGAAGAAGGAGGAGAAACAGCGGAAGCAGTCGTTGAAAAGGAAGAAACGACAGTTGAACAAGAGATTGACGAAGCGGCTGATGAAGCGGAAACTGAAGAAGAAATAAAACCAGAAAATAGTATTGTGCTGGAATTGGATAACGAAATACTGGAAACAGAGAAAATCGTACAGCTGGCTGGTGGTGGTGCGGCGATAACCACGATAATTCCGATCGCAGATGTTCAGGAACAAGAAAGTGATTTGGGAAAAATGACCTCACTAGATTTAGAGGGAGCACAATTTATAGACAGTGCTGATGAAAAAGCCGGAATGCCAGAAGAATGGACGGAAGAGCGTCTTCAAGAAGAGTGGGATAAATTAGCTGCTGAAATCAAAGAATTGGAAGAATCTATTTTGTCCCTGCAAAAATTGAAAATGGTTTTGGAACGGCAGTATAAAACTGACGAAAGAGGGTTTTTAGAAATTCCATTAGCAGAATTGCCTAATGGCGAATACTATTTGGAAGAATCTGAAATTCCGGAAATTCTAAAGGAAAGAAAAGAATCCGAATGGACTTTAGATAAGGCAGAAGAGGTTGACGGAAAAATCATACGGACATTTAGCCGTGTGATTGATCCAGGCTATCAATTGCCGGAAAATGCTGATGCAAAAACCGAATTTGAAATAAAAAATGGTAGGCTGGAAGTAGTAAGCAGAATTATCATTAATTCAAAGACGGAATTAAAAGAAGAAAGGAAGGAAGAGGAGGAATTACCGACTCCAGAAATTCCTGAAACTCCAAGACCATATGATCCGAAACCAGAGGAGCCTAAGCCAGACGATCCAAAACCAGAAATTCCAAAGCCGGAAGAACCTGAACCGGAAATTCCAGTAACGGAAATACCAGAGTCGGAAATACCGGAAGGAAGCGTAGAAGTGAATTCTCAACCGGAAGAGGAGGTTATAGAAGAAGAAATTCCGTTGGGAGTACCGGAACTACCTAAAACAGATGGTATTTCAGGAGAATTGTTCTTGATGACAGGACTTATATTCTTGGCATTTGGAATTACATTTAAAAGGAAGTAACTGAAAAGCTGTGAAAGGATTCCTCATCAAGGAATAATCCAAAACTGCTGCAATAAGAAAACACGATCTTAAAGAGGCCTTAAAATAAATGAAAAAGGCGATATTTTGTGTGGGGCTTGTTGCAGCAGTTTCCTTATATAAGAGTATAAATAGACCTATATAGAAAAGCCGCAGTTTTTGGCTTAAGAAATTTGATGGAGATTGACTTCATTATAGATTATAATTCAGCTATAAGAATAAGAAGGTAATAGGAAATTATATTTAAAAGGATGATAATAATAGAAAAGCTTGCAGATATTGTGTAAAACAATTGCATGGTTTTTTGCTACAATTTCAGTACAGTCAGTTCTGCAAAGTGCTAAAATCAAAGAAAAAAAGGAAATCATGTTTTTGAAAAAATTGTAAAAAATAGCCTTGACATCGGATAACTCATTTGATATAATAATTTCTGCACTTACCCAGAGCATTTAAATAGGGTAAGATTACAGAAAGCGGAATTTTGGAGAAGTACTCAAGAGGCCGAAGAGGTGCCCCTGCTAAGGGCATAGGTCGGGAAACCGGCGCGAGGGTTCAAATCCCTCCTTCTCCGTTATCAGGCTCTGGAAACGACTTAAAAATATTTTGAAAAAAATAAAAAAAGTTGTTGACAAATAAAAGAGAGTTTGATATAATCATCTTCGTTGCTCCGGAAGGGAGCGATGAAGCGGCAAACGCCGGCGGCTTTGAAAGAAGCCGAAAGCTTAACAATTTCAAAGAGAAGAAAAACCAAGTAATACCAGTTAATTCATATCTGACGAAGGTCAGAAGATGAGTAACAGTCAAGCCAGTAAGTTTCTTTGGAAGAAGGAACGGGCAGATAAGAGCGGAGGACAAATTTATTCAAGAGTTTGATCCTGGCTCAGGATGAACGCTGGCGGCATGCCTAACACATGCAAGTTGAACGAGAAGTTCTGGAGGGAGTTTTCGGACAAGCGAAGGGACGGAAAGTAGCGAACGGGTGAGTAACGCGTGGGCAACCAACCTTACACAGGGGGATAACACAGAGAAATTTGTGCTAATACCGCATAAGCATACGATATCGCATGATATTGTGTGAAAAACTCCGGTGGTGTAAGACGGGCCCGCGTCTGATTAGCTAGTTGGGGAGGTAACGGCTTCCCAAGGCGACGATCAGTAGCCGACCTGAGAGGGTGATCGGCCACATTGGGACTGAGACACGGCCCAAACTCCTACGGGAGGCAGCAGTGGGGGATATTGCACAATGGGGGGAACCCTGATGCAGCAATGCCGCGTGAAGGAAGAAGGTTTTCGGATTGTAAACTTCTATCAGCAGGGAAGAAAATGACGGTACCTGACTAAGAAGCCCCGGCTAACTATGTGCCAGCAGCCGCGGTAATACATAGGGGGCAAGCGTTATCCGGAATGACTGGGTGTAAAGGGTGCGTAGGCGGTAAGATAAGTCTGATGTGAAAGACCGGGGCTCAACTCCGGGGGTGCATTGGAAACTATGTTACTAGAGTACAGGAGAGGGAAGCGGAATTCCTAGTGTAGCGGTGAAATGCGTAGATATTAGGAGGAACACCGGTGGCGAAGGCGGCTTCCTGGACTGAAACTGACGCTGAGGCACGAAAGCGTGGGGAGCAAACAGGATTAGATACCCTGGTAGTCCACGCTGTAAACGATGAGTGCTAGGTGCTGGCCTATAGAGGGTCGGTGCCGAAGTTAACGCAATAAGCACTCCACCTGGGGAGTACGGCCGCAAGGCTGAAACTCAAAGGAATTGACGGGGGCCCGCACAAGCGGTGGAGCATGTGGTTTAATTCGAAGCAACGCGAAGAACCTTACCAGATCTTGACATCTTTCT
>JBGZBY010000069.1:0-9684 GCA_041844915.1 Eubacteriales bacterium | reverse complement strand
AGCTCTCAGCCGCTTATATGCTTTACCTTTGCCTACACAGCTCGAAGCCTTTCCGCTTGGGCTTGCCATGCGGGCGAAGCAAAAATCCCTCACTATGACAGTGGGGGATTTTTTGGGAAGCCTTAAAGTTTAAATTTTTATAGTTGCCCTTGTGCCTGTCAAAGTTTCCGAAAAAGGCGTCGACAATAGGCATATCCCAAAAGCAGATTTTGGCAGCATCGCCTTCTAATACTGCCTTTCCATATTCATGAACCTGGTATATTCTCCCAGCCACAAAAGCTTGGCGCTGCCGGTCGGACCATTTCTCTGCTTGGCGATAATGACCTCCGCCTGTCCTTTGTTTTCCGGCGTGGCATTGTAATATTCCTCGCGAAATAAAAACATCACCACATCCGCATCCTGCTCGATTGCTCCCGATTCTCTCAAATCGCTGAGCATAGGGCGATGGTCGGCTCTGCTTTCCACCGCGCGGCTAAGCTGCGACAGAGCGATTACCGGCGACTGCATTTCTCTGGCAATCGCTTTTAAGGAGCGGGAGATTTCCGAGATTTCCTGTTGCCTTGACTCGGAGCGGGTACTGCCGGTCATCAGCTGCAAATAGTCGATAATAATCAGGTCAAGGCCATGCGTCATTTTAAGCTTTCGGCATTTGGCTCGAAGATCAGACACGGAAATGCCCGGCGTATCGTCAATAAAAATTTTAGCTTCACCCAATACGCTGGCTCCGTTCAACAGCCTTTCAAAATCGGTATTTTCCAAGTTGCCGTTGCGAATCTTTTGCGCGTCAATCATGGCTTCGGCACTGATCATACGGCTGGTCAGCTGCTCCTTGCTCATTTCCAGACTAAAAAAGGCCACCGATTTTTTCTCCTTAATTGCGGCGTGCTGCGTAATATTCAACACAAAGGAGGATTTTCCCATAGAAGGACGAGCTGCCACCAAAATCAAATCGGACGGCTGAAAGCCTGCCGTCATATTATCTAGGTCAATAAAGCCGCTGGGCAAGCCCGTAACCGCGCCATGCTGGCCATATGCCTTGGCGATGCTGTCTAGCGCCGGACTGATCAGACTTTTGATCAGCACCAGATCGGAAGTTCGGCGGTTCTGGATGATATTAAATATCCGTTCCTCCGCGTTATTTAAAATATCCTCCAGTTTCTCCTTACCTTCATAGCTCTCCGCGACGATCTCATTGCCAGAACGAATCAATCGCCGCAGCACGGATTTTTCCTGAACAATTTTGGCATATTCCTTGACATGGGCGGAGGTCGGCACATTTAAGGAAATATTGGTCAAATATTCAATTCCGCCAACCTCCTCGAGCTTTCCCATTTTATTGAGCTGCTCCTGTACGGTGATCAAATCAATCGGCCGATTCTCCCGAAAAAGCTCATAAATCGCCGCAAAGGCAATCCGCTGCTCCGGCGTATAAAAATCATTTTCATTGACATACTCTGTTGCCGTATAGACCGCTTCCCGACTCATCAGCATCGAGCCGATAACGGTTTGCTCCGCTTCTAGGCTATAGGGGGGAATTCGCTTGATTTCCTCTGACATCTTTTCCTCCTTGCGCTGCTATTCTGCCTCCACCTTCACTTCAAGCCGGCCAACCACTTCCGCATGCAGCTTAATCTCCACCACATGAACACCCAAAGTTTTGATCGGCTCCTTTAAAACGATTTTTTTTCTGTCCAAATCCAAATTCAACTGTTCCTCAATCGCCTGTCCGATATCCTTTGCCGCCAAGGAGCCAAAGGTTCTTCCACCCTCTCCGCTCTTGATCTTAAGCACAATCTGCTTGTCCTTGAGCTTCTCCTGCATTTGCTTCGCGCTGACAAGCTCCATTTCTTTTTTATGTACAGCCGCTTCCTTTGCCAACTTAGCATCATTAATCGCGCCGCTGGTAGCTGCAACCGCCAGCTTCTTCTTAAACAGGAAATTGGAGGCGTAGCCGTCGCTGACTTCCACCATTTCTCCCTTCTTACCTACTTTTTTTACATCATCGAGCAGAATTACCTTCATCGCTGTTTTCTCCTTCTTTTAAATACTCGTCTATCTTATTCTTAATCAACCCGATCGCTTCTTCGATCGTCATCCCCGTCAGCTGCGCCCCCGCCATATTCAAATGTCCCCCGCCGCCCATTTTTTCAGCAATCAGCTGAACATTGACCGTGTCAAAGGATCGGGCGCTGACATAAATGGTTTCCTCCACCTGACTTAAAACAAAGGACGCCCGAATACTGGCGATATTGAGCAGCTCGTCCGCCGCCTGCGCTGCCACCAGCACCGGATTGGGGATATTGGAGGGGCAGGTGGAAATCGCCATGCTTTCTCTGTAGATAACCGCGTCCTTAACTGCCGTGGCTCTTGCCTTATAGCTCTCCAAATCATTGCGGAACAGCTCCCGCACTCTGGTAATATCAGCGCCGTTTCTCTTTAAAAACGCTGCCGCTTCAAAGGTCTTTACCCCCGCTTTAACGGTAAAATTTTTGGTATCGACCGTAATTCCCGCCAGCATGGCATCCGCCTCAACCGCATTTAAGCGAAGCCTGTCCGAAATATAGCGCAAAATCTCCGCCACCATCTCGCAGGTGGAGGAAGCAAAAGGCTCGACATACCGCAGCACAGGATTTTCTACCTGCTCCACACTGGCGCGGTGATGATCAAACACCACCACTCGCGAGGCCATCGGCAAAATCTCCGGATATTCGGTATAGGACGGCCGGTTGACATCAACCACCACTACAACGGTATTTTCCCGAATCAGAGCCTTGACTTGACTATTATTGACCAGCACATGCTCGCGATAAATCTCATTTTCCAGCAAGCGATTGTACAGCCCCTTGATAGAGGTAGAAACATTGTTGACAATGATATGAGCTTCCTTTTTCATTTCCCTAGCGCAGACATACATTCCAACCGCCGCGCCGAGCGAATCCATATCGGGATTGTGATGCCCCATAATCAGGATGTTTTCCGCCTCCATGAAGATTTCTTTCAAAGCATAGGCCTTCATTCTCGCCTTGACTCGGGAGGTATTCTCCACTCCCTTGGTCTTTCCTCCGTAAAAAAGGATTTTATCGCCCTCCTTAACCACTGCCTGATCGCCGCCGCGTCCCAGCGCCAGCTCAATCGCCGCTTTGGCGTATTCCAGGCCACTCGAAAAGTCGCCGCTGTGAATCCCCAGACCGATACTGATTGTCACCGGCAATTCATTGCCGATATTGATTTCCCGAATCTCGTCTAAAATTGTGAACTTCTTCTCTGCCAGCAGCTCCATATACTCTCTGCGGAGAATAAGAATGTATTTGTCCTTTTCAAATTTTTTCAGAATCCCCTTCAATTCTCCGGCAAAACGCTGTAGATTGCGATCGACAATGGCCATCAAAAGCGGCTGGCGAACCTCCTCTACGCTTTGCAGCACTTCCTCATAATTGTCGATATAGATATAGCCGAATACGCATTCCTGCGCCTCGGAGCGCTTTTTCAGCTCCGTCATTTCGGTGATATCGTAGAGATAAAGGGAATAATAAAAATCCTGCTCCTGATTTTCAAATAATCCGTTGGAGATGTCCAGCACCTGCCGCTGAAGCACCGTTTTATATACTCTGCCTTTATACCGTATTTCACGGCTTAGCGGCAGATGATCCGCCGGCAAATCCTCAGCATGAAGCTCCGATAAATATTTCAGTATGCTTTTCCCCTCCGGACTATGATCCGGCAGCAGCTCTCCCAGCTTTTCATTGCACCACTGGATGTTTCCCTCCGAATCAAGCATAGCATGAGGAACATCAAAGTAGTATAAATGCTCTCTCTGTAAATCCGAGGTATTTAAAGAAACGCGCATAATCTCCTGCGCTATGGCTTTCCCTCCTTTGAGCAGAAAAAATAAAAAGAATATCGCATGCCCGATGCTGAATACCAGAAAAGCTAGTCCCACCTCTTTGTTCAGCAGATAGGCTATCCAAGTAAATACCAGCAGCAAAAACTGACTGACCAGCGGCAGCAGCAAATGCTTTTTCAGCTTTGTTGACAGTCGAATATTTTGATTTCTCATTCTGAACTCCTTGCTATCTGTCTAAGAAAACAAAAGCCTACCTATGCCATTATAACATAGATAGGCGTTTTTTCAATCCCTTGCTTTACAAGTATTTTGACGGATTCACTCTCGTGCCGTTAATATAGATCTCAAAGTGACAATGATTTCCGGTGCTGTTTCCGGTCGATCCTACCTCGCCGATCTTTTCTCCCTGCGCTACTTTTTGGCCAACCGTGCAGGTTACCTTGCTCATATGAGCATACAAGGTTTTGGTTCCATTGGTATGCTCAATCGTTACCATATAGCCATATCCGCCGGAGTGCCAGCCCGCATGCGTAACCTTGCCGCCATCAGAAGCTACAATCTCGGTGCCACGCGGCGCCGCCAAATCAATCCCGCCGTGGAAGGAACCCCAGCGATATCCGTATCCGGAGGAAAAAATAAATCTCTTAAGAGGGTAGATGAACTTACCGGTGGTCGCCTTCGGCGGCAGCGGCATTGTTCCGACCAAGCGAATCGTCGGCTGCATCTCGGAAATAATCTGTGTTTCCATTACCTGAGAAGCGATTTGCTGCCCATTCACCTTGGTAATGACAGCGGTCACATTCTGCAAGCCGTCCTTGCCCTCCTCCTTAGTTTTGGAAGAGCCGACATACATGGTCGGATCCTTTTCTTCTACAACCGTCTTTAAAATCGGCTCGTTATAATTGGTTTCATACTTGGCTATAACCTTAAGGAGCGGCTCCGGAGCCGTAATAACGATCTCATCTCCAACATGGATGATCGCCTCGCCGTTTTTCAAGCTCGGATTGAGCTGATAGAGCTTGCTCAAGCCCATGTTGTGCTTTTCGGCAATCACACTCGGCGAATCGCCCTTTTCCACATGATATACCTTTTGCTCGATTCGGTTCTGCGTAACCAGTCCAAGCGCCGTTTCCACATCAACGATTCTGCTCGGATCAACATAGCTTTCGGCGATCAATACATCCTTCGGCAGGCTGACCTCCAACAGCTTTTCGTTGCTCACCTTATCCTCTTTTACCTGCTTGGCATTGCTCGGCTCAATATAATCAGAAGCCGAAGCCGCCTCCGCTGTCACCTTATTGGCCGAAGCTGTGCTAGAAAGCTTATCCTGAATCGCCGTTACCAATCCGCTTAGCGCATTCCATGGCTTTTTCTTCTCATCTGCCGCTGTCGGATCACCCGAAGTCACCAGATTTCTTTCCTTTTCATTCGGATCAAATACCAACAGCTTCGGCGACGTGACCAAGCTGTTGTGCTGATCGGCTTTCAAGTCGATAGCAATCTGCATATCGGTATCTAGGTACTTCTCCTGCGCCCGAAGCAATACCTCCTTAGCAGATTCCTCATCCGCCAAGGCAACGGTAAACTCGCTGCCAACCTTGACAACATATGCCTTCTGCTTGCTTCCATCCGCGATAGCGCCAAAAGCGATTTCCAGTTTCGCCGTTATATCATACTCATCTAATGAAATCTCGGCATCTCTTATTTCCTGAAGATTGATTGCCGTATCAATCTCCGGATCATAGCCCAGCTTTTTCTTTAATGAAACATAGGCTCTCTCCGCCAATTCCTCTGCTAATTCCTTCGATTCTACAATTCCTATTTCTTTTCCGTTAAACTCAATTTTATATCCTAATTCTACCTGCTTGGTAATGGTTTGGTTCTCTACGATGGTTGGTGAAGTTTCAGCCGGCTGCTGCTCCGGCGAGAACCTTGTTATTGCTGTTACGGCAACGAGCGCCGCTACTGCTACATAGACCTCTTTTTTGTGTTTCCACCAAAAGGGTTCCCGGTATTTCGGTACTCCGTACATACAGACCTCCTGCTGGGATCATCTCGTTTTTTCCATAAATCGCCTTTATGAGAATACTACCGTCACCGCTATTGCTTTTCCAACAAGCCTTTCCTTTCTTTTTATGCCAGCAAAGCGGGATGACTCTTATGTAATCAATCTGTAACACATCCACTACATGATAACATATCCGCCGCCAAATGTAAAGTTTATGTTTTATTTTGGCAAAATATCCCCCATTTTCGTCATTTTGCATAAAATGCAGCTCCGTCTTTTTGACCCTCCTCGATCCCGCTAAATCAAAAAGCTTTGCCGCTACTAAATATTCAGCGCCGGCAAAGCTTTTTGAATTTTTTAATTTATTTTTTATGAAATTTTATCAAATTTATTATTTTTAGAGAAGAGCCGTCTATCTTTTGTTGCGCATTGCATAATCCAGTCCAATCACGCCGAAAAGGATAACTGCCAAGCCTGCCAGAGTAATCCAGACACCGCCGGAAACGCCGAATACCAGCTCGCCCAGGTTAAAGCCTGCTTCTTTTCCAGCAGCTTGTTCGGTTTTAGCGGTCTGACTGCTTTCCATTTTTGTTGAAGAAGCTGTCGGAGCGCCCTGCGCAATTTCCTCCTCCTCAATCTCAACTGCCTCGGCGTCGCTCGCAGTGGACGTCACCCACAGCAGCACCGTCGTTTCCTCGCCTTCAACTGCAAAAGATTCCCATTCTGCCTCGCCCGGAAGAAAATATTCCTCCGATGAAACGCGGTAAAGATAATTCCCCGCATCTAGGCTTATGCGAATATGCCCCTGCCCAGTTGCCTCCGTTTCCGAAACATAATCGCCTATCTTTTCACCGGCACTTCCGTCATCATTCCGCCGATAGATCTCCAGCTTCACGCCAGAAACCGGCGATTCCTCAATCGTGTCGCCAACGACCAGCAGCACCTGCGATTTTCCCGCTTGACTCGCCGCAGACAGAGATGAGCTTATGACAAGCAAACCTAGGATCATCGTGAACAACAATAAAATATGAGCTTTCTTTTTAAATTTTATTTTCATAAGCTCTCCTTTCTAATATAGTTCTTTAGGACTATTTATTAGGTTTATAAGCCTTTTGCTTTGTCCTAAGAATAGCATATATTCTCCATAAAAGCAATACCTTTTTCTTCTTTTCCCATTTTTTTCTTTTTTTCCTTTCCCACTGAAATCTTATATCAAATCCTAATCCTATCACCTGCCAACTGCTGTCTGTTTTTCCCTACCAGATGAGTGGCTGCTTTTGAGGGTAGGCTTTGGATAAATAATTTCTCGGATGTTCTGACGCTGATATCTGCTTTTTCTGGTGCTTTTCCATGTTTTCCGGCTTCTGATTTTTCCTTGCAATTCTTTTTGTTTTTTATTCTGCTCTATCCATCGGCATTTAAAAAGCCTCGGAATTCCTTTGGCAAAGGATTTCCGAGGCTTTTTATCTTATTGGGTCAGCGCTTTAACAAGCTTTTGCATAATGGCGGCTACTTCGGCGCGAGTAGCGACCTGCTTAGGAGCAAATAATCCATTGCCTTTTCCTTCTAAAATACCGGCCTGCTGTAGAGTAGAAACCGCTGCTTTCGCCCAGGGGCTGATCGCCGCTTCATCGCTGAAGGCTTTCTTGTCTATTTCAGCTTTGAATTCATAGCCCAAATGCTGAGCGAAACGAACAACCATAAGTGCCAGCTGTTCTCGGCTGATAGCTTCGTTTGGCGCAAACTGCCGCTCGTTTATGCCATTGGTAATGCCTGCCGTCTTTGCCCATTCAGCAAATCCTCGGTAGTAGGCGCCTGCCTCTACATCGGAAAATCCAGTATTTTGATATACTTTTTCATCAATCTCTGCCAATCTGCCCAAGGCAGTAACAAACATTGCCCTACTCATCGTGGTATTGGGAGAAAACTCATTTTCACCAACCCCGTTTAATACACCTAGTCCGGTAATAAACTGAATACTTTGGTTTGCCCAATGGTGAGCTGTATCGGCAAATGTTTTTGGAGCATGACTTTCGCTGCGGCTGATTTTATCGCTTAGAACCGCTTTGACTGCGGTATGCGTCGGCTGCTTTGAGGCTTTTTCTTTGCTGGTTTCGCTGGTTTTGTCCGTCTGCTTTTGATTATCTGTCAGTTTAGTTTCGCTTTTCGTATGGGAATTATTCGGCGCATTTGGCGTGCTTGGCGTACTTGGTGTGCTTGGAGCACTTGGTACATAAGGCGCAATTGCACTAGAGCTTGCCGTTTCCGTCGGTTTTGACGGGTTGCTTGGCTGGCTTGGGTCAGAAGGCTGCTGCGGGTTGCTCGGCTGGCTTGGATTTTGTGCAAATCTTATCTCGCTCCCCTGCATGCTGGTACCGTCAGAGAAATGAATGGTTACTTGCTTTAAATCCTCTTGATTATCTTCACCAAATATCATCACCTTATCCCATTCCTGCTTGGTACCTGCATAATATATATCTCTTAAAAAACCGCAGCCGACAAATGCTTCCTCAGCTATAGCAGTCAACTTCAAAGGCAGCTTGATGCTTTTTAAGGAGGTACAGAACATAAACGCTCTATATTCAAGAGTTGGCACCATATCTGGTATTTCAATATTTTCTAATGATTTGCACTTCTCAAACACTTCTCCCTCCATAAAAGCAAGATTTTTAGATAATATCACCTCTTTTAAAGAATCGCAATGAGCAAACGCACTCCGGTTAATTCTTGTTACACTATCTGGAATCGTTATCTTCTCTAATGATCTGCAGCCCGAAATAGCTTGCCGTTCTATCAAAGCAAGGCTTTGAGATAAGGTAATCTCTTTTAAAGATTTGCATTCCTGAAAAGCCCCCATTCCAATTTTTGTTACAGTATCTGGAAGTATTATCTTCTCTAATGCTTCACATTTCCAAAAAGCCCATTCTCCTATCGAAACAAGATTTTTTGATAAGGTAATCTCTTTTAAAGATTTGCAAGAACGAAATGCATTATCTCCAATACTTTCCACCGTGTCTGGAAGCGTTATCTTCTCTAATGCTTCGCAGCCCGAAAAAGTAGAGTTTTCAATCTTCGTTATGCCATCGGGAATGGTTATCTTTTCCAATGATTTGCACTTAGAAAAGGCACCGCCTCCTATCTTCGTTATGCTATCGGGAATGGTTATCTTTTCTAATGATTCGCACTTATAAAAGGCAGCCTTTGCTATCTCCGTTACCGAATATTCTATCCCTTCCCGTTCGATTTTTTCCGGAATAATAATGTCTTTTACAGTCTTTTCTTCGCCATTCTTACAATAAACCCTCGCTGTCTTATTCGCTTTGTCCAATCCATAATCTAAGCTGTCTTGGCTTAGTGGTACTGTTGCATTTGCCTCTGCTACTTGCGGAAACAGCAGAACCGAAAAAAGCAGCACCAAGCTTAAAAGTAATGATATGGCTTTTCTTGATTTGAATTTTAAATTGTTCATAAGAACCTCCTTGTAGGATTGTCAAAGAGAATCCAAATATTCCCTTTGGCGGATTATAAGGTTTCCTAGTTTTCCTGACTTCCCTGTTTTTCCTGATTTTTCCATTCATCTATGCGCCGCTCTAAATATTGCTCCAGATAAGCGAATCTAAATTCTCTTACATATTTTTTTACATCATAAAATAATTCCCAAATTGCAATAGGAATAATTGGAACAATTAGTACCCAAAGAAAACGATTATAAAAATCACTCAACACCTTTAAAGGCTCCCGCAAAATCTGTAGCGAGAAGTTTTCCATCCCTGCCAACACTATCGTAGTATAAATTCCTAGAACGATCCATATCGTTGACATTAGATACTTT
>JBGZBY010000068.1:0-27292 GCA_041844915.1 Eubacteriales bacterium | reverse complement strand
TTCCAACGGTCTGGTTCTTATGCGGATAACGCACTTTAATAACCGAGATAGGAGGGTAAATTAATGAAGGTTTTTTTACAACGAATGCTGGACACAAAAACGACGCTGCACAAACTCATGACATTTGGCGTAGCCTTTGCCGTACTGCTGATTACTGCGCTTTGCACGACCGGCGCCGGAAAGCTCAACGCCGGCGTCGGAACTCTGGTTATTTTATTCATTCTCTATTACACTCTGATCAGCCGGCGAATTCTGGAAACTCTTGTTTTCGCAACGGCATTCGGCATTGCGCTATTGCATGGAAAGGGCTTTATTCAAGGCTTTATTGACCAGCTCTATGCTACTATGGCAAATTCGGATTTTGCTTGGATTGTGCTGATGTGCTGCTTTATCAACGTGTTTAATAAGCTTTTGGGAAAGACGGGAGCCATGTATGCTTTTTCCAAGTCTATCCGGAAAATCGTCAAGAAGCCGAAGGACTTAAACCTCGCCTCTTGGCTGATGCAATTTCCCTTGTTCTTTGACGATTATATGACGATCGCGGTCGGAGGCAGTATCATGGGGCCGATGTACGATGAGATGGATGCCCCCCGTGAAGAAGGGGCATTTATTCTGCATACCCTAGCAGAGCCTTTGCGCGTTCTTTTCCCGATCACCTCATGGGCAGCGTTTCTTGGCGGCCTATATGTGGCAGGTGGTATGGATGCAGACGGAACGGGCATGACCGCATTTTTCCGCTCGATTCCTTTTCAATTCTATCCTATCGTCGCGGTCATCGGCACCCTTCTCTTTTCGCTGGGCAAGCTCCCCAAGCTTGGCCGCATAAAGCATCCCGACAAAAGTCAGTATACGCCGCTTGAAACCGCAGAAGAGGAGCAAAAGACAAAGGGCACTCTTTTTGACTTTTTCCTTCCGCTGGCTGGAATGATGGCAGCTTCCTTTTTCTTTCACTTTGATATCGTGCCGGCTATGATGGTCGTGCTTCCCCTTACGGTTATCTATTATCTCCTTCGGGGCATCATCGGTGCCGAGGACGTGGAGCAATGTCTGGTAGAGGGCTTTGCCGACTTTATGAGTCTGATCCTGCTTTTCTGCCTGTCCTATATGCTAAACGCCGTTCTGTCCGATATGGGCTATGTAAATTATCTGGCGGGATTAACCAGCCAATTTGTCAGTCCGCGCCTGCTGCCGTTTATCGTATTCAGCGTATTTTGCCTGTCCGAATGGATCATGTCCTTAAACTGGGGATTGCTGCTGATTGCATTTCCAATGCTGCTTCCGGTTGCCGTTTCTATTGGCGCTAATCCGTATCTGACTGGAGCGGCTATCATCTCTGCCGGCTGCTTCGGCTGCAACATGTGCTATATCTGTGATTATACGATGCTGACATCTTCGGTTTTCGGCATAAAAACAGACCATCACGCCGCAACCTGCGCACCCTATTCCATCGGCTTTGCTCTGATTTCCGCTGTACTGTTCCTAATCGCCGGATTTATAGTGTAAAATCAGGCTTTGCCCAAAACATAAAAAGCCGTCAGAAGAAATAGTATTATCTAAAAATCTTGTTTCGATAGGAATTGCGCTTTTTCTAAAAGGAAATCCTTAAGAGAAGATAATACTTCCAAATAGTGTAACAAGAATGGAAATAAATGTGTTTCAGCAAAATAGTCTGCTAATGTTTGCCTATATCGAAAATTTATTTTCATATAGGCAAATGCAGCTAACTATCAAGATGATTTGCTTATGTTGCCTATACGAAAGCGAGTTCTTGATATAGGCAAATACAGCAGACCATCAAGATAGTCTGCTAATGTTTGCCTATATCGAAAGTTCATTTTCGTATAGGCAAACTCGGCAGACTATCAAAAGAGATTACCTTATCAAAAAATCTTGTTTCGATAGAAACTCAAGCTTTTTGGAAATGTGAAGCATTAGAGAAGATAATACTTCCAGATACTGTAACAAAAATTGGAGTTGGGGCTTTTAACAATTGCAAATCTTTAAAAATGCCACCCTTTTCAGCACAAGCATCTCACAAGTTATGCCTATACTTTTGCTTGGATAATTAATTCCTTATACAGATGCCTTTAAATACTGAATAACAAAGCTCCTCGCCTCATTCCTATCCAAGACAAAGGAGCTTTATAATCTTTTCTTTTTTTCGTCTTATCCCACTCAAAATCAGCAGAACCATTTCTTTTTACTTTATCTCATCGAGAATTGGCAAAACGGCTCTTTTACTTTTTCTCTTCCAAAAATGGGCAAAACCAATTTTTTATCTTACCAAACATAGGTAAAATGGCTTTTTTTTACTTTTTCTTACCGAAAATCAGTAGAACTACTGCTTTTGCCTCATCTCGTCAAAAATTGGCAAAACAGTTTTATCTTACTTTGACTCGAAAAATCGCCGCGTTTTCCAGTTGCTCTGGGCTGTTGTTATTGCGAACTTGCCAAAGAACATAATCATCTTGATAGATTATATCCCCATTTCCTATTTCATGCCAAGGCAAAGATGTCGTCGCTTTTACCACCTGACCATTTCCATCAACAATCGTATATTGAACCTCTCCTCTTTTTCCCCAACCGGCACCGGAGGCGGAATGATCCGATTTCTTCCGCCACATGATAAAAAATTGATTTGCTCCGATATTAACTATTTTAGGTACGGAGTAGGACACTCCTTGTTCCGCTGAATAATCGGTTAGTTGAATTTGTGCTTTTACATCATTTGACGAGCTTTTGCTGACTATATACAAATATACATCACGATATTTGGTATCTTTGCCAACAATAGAAAAATTGTCAAAGCTTTCTGCTTTTTTATAATCAATATGATTTACTGCAACTAAAATATTCTCTTTGCTTTGCTCCACTCCGCCTACAAAAATACCAGTTTGGTTAGCGCCATCCTCACCGGGAATCTCCACAACATCAATTATTTTTTTGATGCTTTCTGCGGTAAAATCCATCTTAGTAAGCACAACCGAACGAGGATACCCATCGCCATGATCCACTAAAAACAAATCGCCGTTTTGCTGGTCGTGGAGTGCAAATTGATTAAGCGAATGACTGACATGATTGACTTGAAATTCGTCCAGCTTATTGGAATCTAAGCATTTCATCTTGTTGGTATCCACCGCTACCGTCAATTGACTTTGGTGATTTAAACCATCCGGTGTTTTATACCGCTCTCTTGCTGTATGAATAATCAAAGTATTTTCCCATTCAGACATAGACACTGCACCCGCATCAAAAGGTGCAACAGTGTACGCATTTTTAATATCCAAAGTCGCTATAACGTTAAACTGACGATCTGTCTTTAATAATGTTAAAACAACGGCATTATCATTCTCTTTCGGGTTATTGTTTCCAAACAAAAAATAATTATATTCTTTCCCCTGATAAAAACCGCCGAATTTTTCACCGTGAAACGGAATATGGAAAGTATCTATGATTTCCATATTCGGCGATAATTTTTCGATCACTACCTCTGCTCCGGAATGCCTAGAACTCTTTGATTTTTCATTATACTTGGGATAAACCAGAAAATAATATCCTTCTTCATAAAATATATAATCCGGCTTTGGCTTCGCCCAGCGATCGTCATAGACAATATTTGAGTTAATACTCCATTCCTCTCTATTTAAAGGATACACATTTTCGGGAATTTCTGGAATCAGCTTTAATGTCAAAGTTTCTGGAACCCACTTTATCCTGACATTCATCATTTCCATGATTTCGTGAAGCGCCACATAAAATTCACCCTTATACAAAAAGCCACGCAGCTCTCTTATTTTATTTTCCACTTCAATCGGAGCAAATGCCCACTGCACATAGATATGCTCTGTCGGATATTTCCATACTTTGCTGGTCTGCGCAGAATAGGGAAAATGCTTTTTTAATTCTGTCCGCATTTGTGCAGAATTCCATACAATATCAAATTGACTATATGTTCCTTTCAAAAGCTTTGCCAAATCCGTCAATTTGTAATAACTGATATATTCAATAACATATCCCGTCATAGAATAACTGTCATATTCTACCCCATTTATATTTAAATTCAAAGTGGATCTCTGTGCCAGAATTCCACTTGGCTTAATTTGCGGCTTATTTTTCGCAGTGATTGTCGTAGCTGATAAAAGAAAAACAACACACAGCACGCTAAAAAAAACAAAAGCCATTCCCTTATTTTTTAATAATTTCATAGAGCCTCCTTAAATACGATTTTGATAGTTAGCTGTATTTGCCTATATCAAGAACTCGCTTTCGTATAGGCAACATAAGCAAATCATCTTGATAGTCTGCCGAGTTTGCCTATACGAAAATGAACTTTCGATATAGGCAAACATTAGCAGACTATCTTATTTATGCCATTTTATTATCGCCAAAAAACACCTTAACGACAGTATACGAGATAAATAAATATTTGTCAATTAATCCATATATTTGAGTTTTCGTCATTCTATAAAACATAGCTTCTACAAACTACGCACTAGCATGTTCATTTCTCCAATTCAGCAGCAACGGCTATCCCCCCTTTCCTATCTATTGTAGACTCAAATCTGGCAATCCCATTAGCCTGTCTGTCAATAACACCTGCTATTGCCGTCCCCTCCCCCGCCAAAAAAAGCCGATGCTTTTTCTTGACTTTCCCTCGGTTATCCTTTATAGTGTTTTCATATCAAAATTCGCTTTCGGCTTATTTTCGCAAAGCCCTTTCTCTCAAACCGGTCTTTGCTTTTGCCGCAAGCTTTTCCAAATAAAATACGCCCTGCCCTGTAAAAAGAAGCACAAAGCTTTTTTCCGATATGCACAGCGCAGGAAGCTATACAATGAAACCATACAGCAAGGAGAAATTATGTTGCAGCAAACCTATACCCAAGCAACCGGCTTTTTCGGCAATACCAATCCGCAAAAGCTTTTACAAAAATACGGCAGCCCGCTCTATGTCTATAACGAAGCCATTCTGCGCGCCCGCTGTCAGGAAATCGCCGGTTTAAGCGATTATCCGCATTTTCACGCCAATTATTCGGTCAAAGCCAACGACAATCTGCATCTGCTTCGCATTATCCGAGAAGAAGGTTTTTTGGCCGACGCCATGAGCCCCGGCGAAATCTATGTCGAAGAAACGGCCGGCTTTTTGCCGGACGAAATTTTGTTTATCAGCAATAATGTCAGCTCCGAAGAAATGCAGTTTGCCATTGACCGCAATATCCTGATCAGCGTGGATTCCCTTGCCCAGCTTGAGCAATACGGCAAGCAAAATTCCGGCGGCAGAGTCTGCATTCGCTTTAATCCGATGGTCGGCGCCGGACACAGCGACAAGGTCGTAACCGGCGGAAAAAATACCAAATTTGGTATTGATCCCCAAGCCATCCCACAGGTCAAGGCACTGCTTACTCAATATCAGCTTCGTCTGGTTGGCATCAATCAGCATATCGGCTCCCTGTTCATGGAGGACGAAGCCTATATTCAGGGTATGGAATCTGCTCTGGCCGTTGCCCGCCAGTTTGATGAGCTGGAATTTATCGACTTTGGCGGCGGTTTCGGCATTCCCTATCACAAACAGGATGAGGAAAAAAGACTGGATTTAAAAGCATTGGGCGAAAAGCTCCATCTGCTTTTTCTGCGTTTTGCCGAAGAATATGGCAGGCCGCTGACCTTTAAGGTCGAGCCGGGACGCTATCTAGTCGCAGAATGCGGCGTGCTGCTGGGAACGGTCAACTCCCTTAAGGCCAATTTCGGTAAAAATTATCTGGGCACAGATATCGGCTTTAATGTCCTGCAAAGGCCAATGCTCTACGGCAGCCATCACGATATGGAGATTTATTCGCTTGCTACCGGTCAATCTCTGGACAAGAACACTGCCCGGGATATGACGGTCTATCAGGTCGTTGGCAATATCTGCGAATCCGGTGATATCCTCGCCGCCGATCGGCCGCTACCAACCGCCAAAATCGGCGATATCCTGACTGTACTGGATGCCGGCGCTTATGGCTATTGCATGTCCTCGACCTATAACAATCGTCTTCGCCCCGCCGAAGTGCTGATTACCGTTGACGGAGAGGATGTGCTCATTCGCAGACGTGATAGCTTGGAGGACATTGTAAAAAGCTTTCCGGAAATTCCCGAATAAAAAGCCTTGATGGAAGGTGATATTTAAACTTCTCAATTCGGCCAGATATTCCCTCTATGGGGAAAATTTTAAGAGGAGCCTAATTGGCACATTTAAAAACCTCGTATCCCAGCAAAGCCTTTTATAATGCCTTTAAGCACTTTCCCAGATATCTATATCTTTCTAGCCTATCTATAAAAATGCTATTCTATCGGTATCAAAAAAAGTCCCGAAAGATATCCCTAGCTCCACACTAAGATATCCCTTCGAGACTTTTCTATATTTATTTGCTGCACCCCAATTCCGCGCCCGCTCCAAACCGAAGCGCCAAATCACTACTGCGCGGCTGGAGCCGCCGGAACAGCCAGAGCAGTCAACGCCGCCTGCAATTCCTCGATGGTCGCAATATCGCCCTTCATATAGGCCTCCAGCTGCTTATAATACTCATTTTCCAGCCAAATCTGCTCGGCTGACTTTGCTGGAATCGCTTTGATTGTTTCCGCGTAGAGCGGCATCACTCTCTGACCGCCCAAAAAGGAATCCTCCATCTCCGTCTGATAGCTTTCCAATACCGGTAAAAAGGCTGGCAGCTCTTGGGTTTTCATCAGCCAGTCCTGCAAAAAGGCCTGATTTTGCGTAGCAAAAAGCAAAAATTCCTTTGCCAGCTCTTCCTTTCCACTGTTCGCTGCAATTCCCAGCCAAAGCCCTTCAGAAAAGGCCGCAGCCGGACAAGTCGTCATTGCCCAATCTCCCCAAGTCGGATTCTTTTCCGTTTCTGTCGTTTCCTTCTTGTTGCCTGCATTTTCTAAAACATAGCTTTTTCCCCACGAAGGCATAACATAGCCAAATATCTCTATTTTATTGCCAGTAACTGCATTCGCCGCCTCTCCGTACATTCCCTTAAACCAATCCTTCGACCACTCCGTCAAGCTCGCCAATTGGTAATTGGTTTCCATCTGCCGCACAGCTTCAAGAAAAGCCAGTTCCTGCGGTGACAAAACCGTCCTTTCGGTTTTATCGGTTATTTGGTAAAAAGCTTTCATATCTCCCACATTAGCAAAGATCTTATACCCCGCCGTTTGCAGCTTTGCCGCCAAACCAGCCAGTCCCTCCGGCGTCGCCAGCGCCTGCGCTACGGTTTCCGGCAAATCATCCGCCAGCACCGCCTTCGCCGCCGACCGCCGATAGTACAAATTGACCGGAGTCGCCGTCCAAGTCAAAGCTCGCAGCAGCCCTGCTTTATCCGTTGCATAAGCAATCGTATACGGCGCATAATGCTCCGCCTCTACCTCGGTCAAGGGCAGCAAAGCCTCCGCCTCCAGCCAGTCCTTCATTTCCGCTGCCTCAATCGTATAGATGTCCGCCCCTGCTTCACCGGACAACAGACGCGCTCTTTCCTCCGCCAGCTCCGCCGCCGTCTTAATCGTAACCTCCACCTTGGCGCCATATTTCTTTTCAAATGCCGCCGCCGCATATTCCAAATCCTTGGTCACACTGGTCAGCTTCAAGGTCTGCCCGGCAAATCTTCCTGCCGAATTGTCAGCTTGACCGCTGTCGGTCTTTTCCGCAGCTACATTTGATGAAGCATTCTCATCCGTCTGCTTGATTCCCCCCGCACAAGCGCTAAGACCAAGGCATAGCGCCAATAACCATATCATCCATTTTCTCTTTTTCAAATTTTTTTCCTTCCTTCGCCTGCTTTTTCCGCTATTTATTTTTCTCACTTATTTCTTTTCCGTTTCCACGGCTGTTTTAAAATACTGCCTTATTCTTCGTTAACTCCTATTTTCTTTCTTGATAAAGCCTTTTTTCTCCTATCTGCGCTTCTTATCCTTTTTCCTTGTTTTTCTCCCTGTCGCCTGTTTTTTACTTATTTGTATTTCCTATTTCTTTTTGGTTTTCTCGGCTGTTTTAAAATACTGCCTTATTCTTCGCTTAACTCCTATTTTCTTTCTTGATAAAGCCTTTTTCGCTTAGTTGTGCTTCTTATCCCTTTCCCACGCCTTTTGTGCTATTGCTCTGTTTTTTTCTTTATCCGTATTTACTCCATTCAAGAAGTTTTTCTATAAAGCCTAACTTTCCAAAAACACAGATGCGAACTCTCAAAAAACGCAAAGACATCAGCGACTTTCCTTGCCTTTACCGAATTTTTTCAATCGGCAATCAGCTTGCCCTCAAAATAATAGCCGTACTGCTCCCCGATACAGACAATTTCCGCCTGTCCGTCTGTCAATTCTCGAAATTTGCTCTGCACCTGCGCCGTATTTTCCTTTTCAATAAAAAGCTCATACCTCACTCTGTCGCTATAGTCAATCTGACCGACGGAAATGCCTTGCCTGTCCAACTCATAGCTGACCTTATCATTCCAATGATAGGGACAATCCAGCTGCAAAATAGAAAACATTTGCCGGTATACCGGAAAATTAACGGCAAGGCTTTCTCTCACCGAATCCGAATAGGCTCTGGTCAAGCCTCCCGTTCCCAGCAGAGTGCCGCCGAAATAGCGCACCACCACTGCCGTTACATTCCAAAGCTCCCGCCCCTGCAATACGCTTAGCATGGGTAGCCCCGCCGTCTTGGACGGCTCGCCGTCATCGTCATAACGCTCCAGCGGCAGCCGGCCGGCGATCCGAAAAGCCGAGCAATGATGCGTCGCCTCTCGGTGCTGCTTTTTGATAGAAGCAATATATGCCAAAGCCTCCTCCTCGCTGGCTGTTCCTTTGACATAGCCGATAAATTTTGACTTTTTGATTTCAAGCTCTGTAATCGTTTCCTTTGCCAGAGTATAATAATTTTGCATCCTCTCTCCATTATGCCGTTTTCCTTCGCCTTGCGGCGCTCCGGCTTGTCGTTTTTTGAACGCCTCCCTATTCAGAGTGCGGCTGCCGCTTGCCAAGGGCTTGCTTACCGCTCTCTTTTTCGGGCCTTCAAGCCATCTGCCTGCCCAGAACAAAAGCAGCCCAAAACAGCCCTAATGCTCTAAATAGCCCTTTTTCTCACTATATACCTCCTTGACCTTGACCTGATTCATGCCATGATCAATTTCCCTGCGGCGGATAATATCTGGAAACTGGCGAATATCCGCCTGTCCGGCAATTGCTCCGGCAATTTGCAGATTTTTCTCAAAGGGATACCGGCGCTGCACGCCAATGGCAATCCCGCCCAAAACCGAGGACTGGATAATATCCTCGGCCTTGTCCTTAGGCGAATAGGATACATAGGCAATCTTCGCGCGGCTTACGCCGTATATCGTTTCCGGCGTCTGCACAAAAAAATACTTAATCCGATACTGATGCATCCACTTTTGCAGCTTCTCCATTTCCGACGGCCGCCAAATCCCATCAATCCCGATTTTTCGCAGCGCTTCGCTTCCCGTCACCACTGCGTAGGGATGGTACCGCGACAATAGCTCAATATTTTCCGCCGCCGCCTGCACCACCGTTTTTTGCCCCTCCTCCGTCATTGCCAACACTTCCTCCGCCTTTTCCATAGCCGTCACCGAGGATAACCGACCAGCAAAAACAATGGTTTCACATTCCCTGATGTGATTGTGAAATTTGTGCTTCAACGCCTTCAAATCCCCCTCCTGCGGCTCATAGCCATTGGACAGGAAGCTGTATTCCCTCGTTTTCTGAATATCCGTCATCACAGTCAGCATTCTCGGCTCTCCATCAATGGCAATAAAATCCGACACAATCCGCCGCTTGTCCAAAAAATTTTTGATAAAGCGCCCTCCGATGCCGCCGGAAAAGCCAATCACAAAAGGCTCGCCCTGCAATATCTTGATGATATGGGCCGAATATACGCCACTATCGCCAATCGCCAGATTTTCCTCGATAATTTTATTCTGTCCGTCCGATTTCCAGCCTGAAACCTTGATTCGACGAACCAAATGCGGATTTACTAAAACTGTTAAAATCAAAGCCTTTCTCTCCGTTTCTTTTGCTTAAATTAAGAAAAATCTTCATCCCAAGCACTTTTCGGATTGCCGCCGGCTCTGCTCCTGCTCTATTTACGGGCTTACGCTCCGCAAATGCCTTCGCGCCCTGCCGGCTCTTCCGTCAAAATATCCTATATCCGAAACAGCAGGTCAAAATACGTCGGAAACGGCCAAGCCCTTTCTTCTACCAATTCCTCTAGGGCATCGCAGTTTAAGCGTATTTCTTCCATTTCCGGCAAAATCACATCCCGAAAATAAACAGCCCTATCGGCAGTTTCCTTGACATTATAGGCCTTCGCCAAGTTTTCTCCCATCTCCGCTAAATGCTTTTGTGTATCTCCGCAATAGCGCAGAATCTTCAGAAGATTATTTTTTTCCTCTGTCAAAAATTCCTCTGGCGCAAACTCGTGAAAGCGCTTCAGACCATCCGCCATCTGCTTGGCATAGGCATAGCATGCCGGCAGTATTTCCTTTCTTGCCATCTCGGCCATTGTCTTAGCCTCAATATTGATGACCTTACAGTAGTCCTCCAGCATAATCTCCGCTCTGGCTAAGGTTTCCTTCGGCGACATCACGCCGTTGCGCTGAAACACCTCAATGTATTCCTCTCGATACATTTCTAAAAAAGCATCCACCGAGGTCTGTAAATTCGGCAGACCTCGCCTTTTTGCTTCCTCCGCCCATTCTTTGGAATAGCCGTCGCCATCAAAAATAATGCGCTGATGATCCCGAATATTTTCCGTAATTACTGCCTTCAGTTCGACCGTCACGTCCTCCGCCTTTTCCAAGCGATCGGCAATCCTTCTTAAATGCTCCGCTACGATAGTATTTAAGGTAATATTGGCGCTGGCGATGGAAGCAGACGACGGACACATACGAAATTCAAACTTATTTCCAGTAAAGGCAAACGGCGAGGTTCGGTTTCGATCTGTCACATCCTGGAAAATGGTCGGAATACTGTCCACATGCAGCTCCAGCACATCCTTTTCCTTAGAGGCATGCAGGTCGCCGTCCAGAATCTGCCGAATAATATCGGAAAGCTGATCTCCCAAATAAATGGAAATAATTGCCGGCGGCGCTTCATGTCCGCCCAACCGCCGGTCATTGGCGGCGCTGGAAGCCGAAGCCCGCAGCAAAGGCGCATATTCGTCCACTGCCGCAATCACCGCCGATAAAATCAGCAAAAACTTGGTATTTTGATGCGGCGTTTCTCCCGGCTCTAGGAGATTGCGTTTTTCCGTTCCAATCGACCAGTTGTTGTGTTTGCCGGATCCGTTAATTCCTTCAAAGGGTTTCGGGTGAAGCAGACAAACCAGACCATGGTGATTCGCCACCTTAACCAAGGTATCCATCACCAGTTGATTGTGATCGGTGGCAATATTGGAAACCGAAAAGACCGGTACAATCTCATGCTGCGCCGGAGCAACCTCATTGTGCTTGATCTTGGCATAAACGCCCATTTTCCACAGCTCAATATCCAGCTCCTTCATAAAGGCAGCAATATTTTCCTTGATGCTGCCAAAATAATGATCCTCCATTTCCTGTCCCTTGGGCGGATTGGCTCCAAACAGTGTCCTGCCCGTCAGAATCAGATCCTTGCGCTTTTGATATAGGCGCTTGTCAATCAAAAAATATTCCTGCTCGGCTCCGACTGAGGTCGTTACCTTTTCCGTCGCAGTATCGCCAATTGCCCGCAATACCCGCAGGCACTCCCGACTGACCGCCTGCATGGAACGCAGCAGCGGCGTTTTTTCATCCAGCGCCTCTCCCCAGTAGGAGCAAAACGCCGTCGGGATATACAAGGTCTTATCCTTGATAAAAGCCGGACTGGTGGCGTCCCACGCCGTATAGCCTCTGGCCTCAAAGGTTGCCCGAAGCCCTCCGTTTGGGAAGGAGGAAGCATCCGGCTCTCCCTTGATCAGCTGCTTTCCGGAAAACTCCATGGAAATTCCTCCGCCGACAAAGGGTTCGATAAAGGATTCATGCTTTTCCGCTGTTCTGCCGGTCATTGGCTGAAACCAGTGGCAGTAGTGCGTTGCACCCTTCTCAATCGCCCAGTCCTTAATCGCGCTGGCAACCACATTCGCTACGCCCGAATCCAGCTCCTCGCCGTTATCAATCATCTTTTTGAGCTTCTTGTACACATCCTTCGGCAAACGCCGACGCATTGTCAGATCGTCAAACACATTCTGCCCGAAAAATTCCGTCACCTTCGATTGATCACTTGCTTCCCACATATGCTCCGAATTTGTCATTTTTTTCCTTTCCCATTCTGGTAAATGCTTTTCTGATTCTTTTGTACCCCTGCTTTATTGGCTTAATGCACCTCTCCAAACAGACTCCGCTACTTTCTTCTTGCCGGAAAGCCCTTTACCGGCTCATCCAAAAAACTGCGCCTCTTTGCTTTCCTATCTGCTGTCTGCGGATTTTTTCAAAGCCTTTTTCCTTCTTCCGGATTTTTCTTCCGGCATCCGCTTTTAGTCAAAAAATCCGTTGTCGGGCTTTGGTGTTTCTGGCGCCTGTGAATTGCCGGAATCGGTATTTTCTGTGGGAAAAGCCGGCTCCGTCGGAGTAGTATTTTCGCCGTTTCCGCTAGTATCTGGCGTCGTCGGGTCAGAGTCAAAGAAGCCGTTTCCGCTTTCCGGATTTTCCTCCTGCGTATGCGGTCCATGAATTGTACAATACTCCCCGAGCATAGAGAACGGAATCTCATAAATCGCGTCCGCTACCGGCAATGGTACGGACGGATCCCAGCCACTCGGCAGATCTTTTTCCCGTCTTTGAATCATAACCTTCTTTTGCACGACCTCCGGCGGGCAAAATTCGGTAGCAAACAGACCAGAAACACTGCATATCTCAACTGCTTTATGCACATCACATGGCTCGGTCGGTTCGGTACCGACTGCAAAATATTCCTCTATAACTGTTCCTTCTCTTTCGTCCAAAGCACACAGCTCCTCAACCGGCATCAAACCGGACTCAGCGCACACTGCTCTGCGCACAATACCCGCCGGCACTTCAAAGCTCTTATTGGGCAAGCCCTCATGCACAGCCGTCATGACCTTTGACCACACAAGATTATGCGTGCTTTGCGCAATATGATTCATACTTTTCGGCTGATCATAGCCCATCCAGATCGCTGCCGCATAATAGGGACTGTAGCCGACAAACCACAGGTCATTGGAATCCTGCGTTGTTCCGGTCTTACCGGAAATCGTCATCCCCTTTACTGCTGCCGTGGTACCTGTTCCCCTGCGGACAACGTCCAGCATGGCGTCCGTCAGCAAAAATGCGGTGGTTTCCTTAATCGCCTGATGGCTTTCCGGCGTTTTGTCAATCAATACATTTCCTTTGTCATCCAACACCTTGGTATAAAGGATCGGTTCAATATAAACGCCCTTATTGGCAATAGCGCCGTAAGCCGCCGTCATCTCCAGCGGCGTTACTCCTGTACGAATACCACCCAGCGGCATGGCATACACCGCGTCGCCCTCTGCCTGAAGCTTGCTGAAGCCCAATTTTTTCAAATATTCAAAACCCAGCTCCGGCGTGATATCGGCAATCGTCTTAACTGCGATAATATTCATCGACTGTGCTATCGCTTCTCGCACAGTCGTTAGTCCCTTATAGACCTTATTCCAGTTTTTCGGAGTATAGGTCTGCCCGCCGGGGAGCTTAATCGCCACTGGCGAATCGTCGATTGTCGTTGCCAGCGTATAGCCCTTGGCGTCCAGCGCCGCCGCATACGCTCCTACCGGCTTAAAAGTCGATCCCGGCTGCCGCTGTGCCTGCGTTGCCCGGTTAAAGGTCAAATTGCCGCTTTTGTCGCCTCTGCCTCCAGTCAAAGCTTTGACCTCTCCGGTATGATAATCCATGATAACCATCGCCGATTGAGGCTGAGGCACATAAACTGCCTTTTCCGCCAAAATCTCATTTTCGGCAAAGCCTAACTCCTGCTTATACTGCACGATAAAAGCCTCCGCCGCTTCCTTATTTTTAAATTCCCCTTCCTTATAGTGGTGGGTCGTTTCCTCCCCTCTTTTGGTCGAAAGAGAATACATCAGCTTGACCTCGTTGTGATTGCCGTTCGGGAAAAAGTTCTTTTCATCGGCATACACGTCATCCAATTTCTTTTGGATATCCAGATCCTGCGTAATATAAATGCTCAAGCCGCCGCTGTGAATCAAGCGATATGCCTGCGCTTCGGTATAATTTTTCTGAATCTTCAAATCCTCAACCAGGCGGAGAATGACCTCATCGACAAAATAGGTATGATTGGACGTATTTTCCGCCACCTGCTGATTGATACTGCGAATACTGCCATAAACATCCTCATTAATTGCTTGGTCGTACTGCTCCTGCGTGATATAATTCTGTTCCAGCATTTTCTTCAAAATTCTCTGCTGCCGCTCTCTGTTATTTTCCGGCTTGGTAATCGGATCGTATCGGCTGGGCGCATTGGTGACGCCGGCAATACAGGCCGCCTCAGCGATTGTCAGCTCCCATGCATTTTTATTAAAATAAGTCTGTGCAGCCGTTTGAACCCCATTGCTGGACTTCCCGAACGGAGCGGAATTTAGATAAAGCTCCAAAATCTTTTTCTTGGCGTATTCCTTACCTCTGCCTTCCTCCGCCAGCTTTTTTTCCAGCTGCACCGCCAAATACTGTTCCTGAAGCTTACGCTCGATTTTCTTACCCGGATCCTTCAGGACATTCATCTTGACCACCTGCTGGGTCAAAGTCGAGCCTCCCTCGGAAAAGCTGCGGCTCTTTATGTTCGCCACAAATGCCCGCATCACGGCATACATATCAAAACCGTTATGCTTCCAAAATCTCTCATCCTCTATGGCAACAACGGCGTTGATCATATGCGGCGAAATCTGCTCATATTCCAGATAAATACGATTGGCATTGGCTACGGACAGCTTTTGAATCTCATTGCCGTTTTGGTCATAGATGATCGAGGCATAGCCGACCGGCACCACAGTTTCCAAGATATTATCAATGCTGGGAGCCTTGTCAATAATCGCCTTGTAAATCCCAATCGCCGCCGCTCCGCCCAATACGCCAACAATCACAATCGTAAAAACAATAACCTTTAAAACCACGGAATTGACTAGGTTGGTTGTTTTTTTTGCTCCAGAATGAAGCTGTTCCTTTTGCTTTTTTCTTCCTTGTTTCCCAAAATTCATATTTTCCCTCCTGATGCAAGCCCTGACCGCTTGCGGATCAGGCTTTCGGCCGGTAATATTTTGCGTCTGTCCGCCGCGGCACACATTTTCCCGCTGCTTATTCCGGTCAGCAAAGCCTTGGCTCGTTCATCTATAAGATCTTCTCATCAGAATCCTCCGGCATAAAAGCCCACCTGCTTAAGGCCGCAAATATCCAAGACCCGAAAGCAGTCCGCCGAATTCCTTCCTTTCCCATTTTCTTCTCCTGCAACTACAAAAGCATTACCTCTTAAAGAAGATTCCTCTCCCGAAGCAATGCTATTATTATACCAAATATAGAATTAATTAGAAAGTCCTTCCATCAGAATTTAATGGATTTATAATATGGATTTTTTACTCGTTTATCCCAAGTCCTTTTTAATACCGTGTTTCCCGTAAAAGTCCGCTATAATTCATGGAGCTGACATCGCGTCTTTTACCAGCTTTATGCCATGCCGTCAGTTCATTTCAGACAATTCGCTTTTGCCGATACTTTGTCCACACCAAGCCATTACTAATTTTTCAGCACATCCCTGTTCTTCGCCAGATAATCCACTGCCGAAAGCACCGTCAGCAGCACGGTAAAGAAAATCAAAATCAGATTTACCGTCGGCATAAAAGCAAACGGCAGCGGCAGCATCAGCACCGGAATCGCCACCATAGTAAATGCCGTCTTAAGCTTTCCCCAAAATCCGGCGGCAATCACCTCTCCCTTTTCCGCCGCCACTAAACGAAAGCCACTGATCAAAAATTCCCGACTGATAATCACAATCGTCGCCCATGCCGGCACCGCTTGAATCTCCGTTAAATAAATAATGGCCGCGCCCACCAGCATTTTATCCGCCAACGGATCCATAAATTTACCAAAATTGGTAATCATATTGTATTTGCGGGCAATGTAGCCGTCCGCAAAATCCGTGATCGAAGCTGCTATAAAAAGCCCCACACCGATATATTCTCCCCAAGGGGAAGGAATCAAATACAGCGCTAATAAGAAAAATGGAATCAAAATCATCCGGAACATTGTCAGTTTATTCGCTAAATTCATCTATTTCCTCTCCTATCAAGTCATACTCATTGACCGCCGTAATCTTGACCCTGATCATATCTCCGGATAAAAGCTCCCGCCGGCTTTCCACAAAAACATAGCCGTCCACCTCCGGCGTATCCCGATAGCTTCTGCCGACATAGACCCTGTCCTGCGGCAAATATGCGTCAATCATTACCTGAAGCTCCCTGCCCACCAATTCCTCATTTTTAGCAAAAGTAATCGCCTGCTGCGCCAGCATCAGCTCCTTTTGTCTTTTCTTTTTAATCCTCGCCGGAACCTGCTCCTTCATCCGCGCCGCCGGCGTGCCTTCTTCCTTGGAATAGGGAAATACGCCCAGCCTATCAAAGCCCGCTTCCTTTACAAATTCAAGTAAACCGGCAAAATGTTCCTCCTTTTCTCCTGGAAATCCAGTAATAAAGGTTGTCCGCAGACAGATCTCCGGTATCTCGCGCCGCAGCTTGGCAATCAGCTCCTTAAGCTGCGCCCGCTTGGACTTCCTTGCCATTTTTTTCAGAATAGCGTCATCGGCATGCTGCAAAGGCATATCCAAATACGGCAGCGCCCAGCCCTTTTTTATGGCAGTGATTAGCTCATCAGTAATATCCTCGGGATATACATAAAGCAACCGAATCCAGTCAATCCCTTCCACCGCCGAAAGCTTTCCCAAAAGCTCCGGCAGCGCTCTTGCCCCATAGAGGTCGATCCCATATTTCCCCACATCCTGCGCCACCAAAATCAGCTCCCGCTTGCCCTGCGCCGCTAAATATTTCGCTTCTTCTACCAAGCTTTCCATACTGCGGCTGCGAAATTTGCCACGAAGCTTGGGAATAATACAATAGGTACAGTGATTATCACAGCCTTCGGCAATCTTTAAAAAGGCATAGTATTTTCCGCTTTCTGAAATTCGCTCTAAAAAAACCTCGGCATCATAGTCGGGACCGTCAAAAATTTCCTCTGTTCGTCCCGCCATAATACTTTCTACCAGAAGCTCAATCCTATCCGTATTGGTCGCTCCCAATACGCCGTCCACCTCCGGAATCTCCTTGCGAATCTGCTCCCGATAAAGCTCTGACAAACAGCCAGTTACAATGATTTTCGGCAGCCTGCCCGCGTTTTTTTCCTCTGCCAAAGCCAAAATCGCCTCAATGCTTTCCTGCTTGGCGTCATGGATAAAGCTACAGGTATTGATGATAGCAATATCCGCTTCCTCCGGAGAAAGCACAATCCGGCAACCCTTCTTTCCCAGCCTGCCCAGCATTACTTCGGTATCTACCAAATTTTTATCGCAGCCCAGCGATTCTACATATATTTTATACTCCACATTAACTCCTGTCTGTCGTCCTTACCTTATTTCCCAGTAAAATCCATTGCTTGCCTGCTCTGCTCGTTTGGCCGGCGCCAAGCTTTTTTACTTTATTTAATGATAGTCCTTTTCCTCATATAAGCAGCGATAATACGCTACAAACGGCGACTTCCTACCGAACCTTTGCCGCCGCCACACAATTTTTCATCAGCATGGCAATCGTCATCGGCCCTACTCCGCCCGGTACCGGCGACAGATATCCGGCATGAGCCTTTGTATCGTCTACATCGCCGCAAAGCTTTCCGTCTGGCAGCCGATGAATCCCCACATCAATCACTGCCGCTCCCGGTTTGATATAATCGCTGTCTATCATTTTCGCTTTACCGACTGCCGCTACCAAAATATCGGCACGGCGGCATATCTCCTTTAAATTTTTTGTCCTGGAATGGCAAACCGTTACCGTAGCATTGGCATTCAGCAGCATCAGCGCCATCGGCTTGCCGACAATATTGCTTCTGCCGACGACCACACATTCCTTGCCTTCTATTTCTATCTGATAATGCCTAAGCAGCTCCATCACTCCCGCCGGAGTACAAGGCAAAAGTGCCGGTCGTTGCAACGCCAAATTGCCCATATTGACGGCATGAAAGCCGTCGGCATCCTTTTCTGCCGAAATCGCCGCCAGCAGTCGCTCGCTGTTTAAATGCTCCGGCAAGGGGAGCTGCAAAAGAATTGCATGAACCTCGGACTTAGCGTTTAGCTCCTCTAACAATGCCAGCACTTCGGCTTCTTCGCTTTCCTTCGGCAGCCGATACGCTTCCGAGCGAATTCCTACCTTGGCGCAGGCCTTTTCCTTATTTCGGACATAGATAGCGCTGGCTGGGTCATCCCCCACCAAAACAACCGCCAAGGTCGGGGTAATTCCCTCCGCCAAGCAGCCCTGCACCTCCGCCTTCACTTCCTCTAGAATTTTTTCCGATACAACCTTTCCGTCAATTCGCTGCATAGTGTTCTCCTAATGTTTTCCCTAAGATTTTCCTGATATTTTTTCGCTACCCTTCTCCTGATAGTATCTGACCTGCTCTCCTGATATTCTTGCCTGATGCATTTCCTGATGATATTCCCGCGATATCCTTCCTTAATATCTTTTTGCTGATATCATTCCTGATATTTTTTCCTGATACTATTCCAATATCATTCCGCTGTCCTTCTCCTGATGCCATTCCTCCGATATCCTTGCCTGATACATTTCCCGATGATATTCCCGCAATATCCTTCCTTAATGCCTTTTTGCTGATATCATTCCTGATACCTTTTCCTGATACTATTCCAATATCACTCCGCTGCCCTTTTCCCAATGCCATTCCCGCGATATCCTTCCTTAACGCCTTTTTGCTGATATCCTTTTTCTTTATCAATTCATAAAGCTCTGGTTATGCCATTGTCTGCTGTCCCCTGTGAAATTTTCCCTGAAACAGGCTATTTTTCAGTATTTTCATTGTCAAATCTCGTCCATTTCCCATACATCTGAGAATTCTTTTCCTCCAAATATCCCATATCCTTATAGCCCAATTTCTTTAGAAGCTCAATGCTCGGAATATTAGCCGGGTCTACCAAACAAATAAATTCATGACTCGGATATTTCTCATGCAAAAGCGCAAGCAGCGCTGTTAAAGCCTCAAATGCAAAGCCCCTTCGATGATATTGATAGGCAATGGTATAGCCCATGGAAATTGTATTCTCCTTAGGCATGACAACCACTTCGCCCACCATTTCATCGCTTGGCTTTAGTGCAACAGCCAGTATAAAGGCTTCCTCCGCCGATATCCTGCCGTCCTTTCTCTCCTCAATCAGCTTTTTCAGCCCTTCCTTGTCCTTTGTCTGTCCTCGCTGGTATCTGGCGCAAATTTCATGATTGCGATAATCAAACATGATCTCCGCGTCTTTGGCTTCGACATTCCGCAGATATAATCGCTCCGTTTCTAAAAAAATCATAATCTGCCTCCCCTCGATCTGTCTGCCCTTCTTGCAAATTGTTCGGATTTTTCCTAATAAAGCAGCGCTATTTATTTCTCAATTCCGCTGCACCGCCGCAGGTCGCTTCGGCAAGCCCGGCATCGTCATGATATCACCGGTAATACAGACAATAAAGCCCGCTCCAGCAGAAAGTATAATCTCCTAAAAAGCAATAATTCCTTAAAACAAGCCTATGATCTGTCCATCCACTACGTCAATCTGCTCTGCCGCCGACCGCTTCGGCAAGCCCGGCATCGTCATGATATCACCGGTAATACAGACAATAAAGCCCGCTCCAGCGGAAAGCGTAATCTCCCGAACCGTAATAGTAAAGCCCTCCGGCCTCCCCAAACGCTTCGGATCGTCCGACAGAGAATACTGCGTCTTGGCAATGCAAACTGGCAGCGCCTCCATGCCGATCGCCCGAATTTGCTTTATGGCATTTTGCGCCGCCGGCGAAAATTGTACGCCTTCCGCTCCGTAAATCTCATGGGCAATCGCCGTCACCTTTTGCTCAATTGTCATTTCCAAAGGATACAGCGGTTGATAGCAGCTTTCTTTTGCCGTAACAGTATTAACGACCGCCTTTGCCAGCTCAATGCCGCCCTCGCCGCCCTTTGCCCAAACCTCCGCCGGACAGAAGGCTGCTCCCAGCTTTTGGCAGGCTTCAGCAATAACTGCGATTTCTTCCTCCGTATCGCTGACAAAGCGATTGACTGTTACAACAACGGGCACACCGTATTTCGCCATATTTTCAATATGCTTCTCCAAATTGACGATACCTCGGCGAAGCGCTTCCACATCCGGCATACTCAAGTCTTCCTTCCTGACTCCGCCGTTATACTTGAGCGCCCTGACCGTAGCTACCAGCACGACTGCCGATGGCGCAAGCCCCGCCATCCGACATTTGATATCCAAAAATTTTTCTGCTCCCAAATCAGCCCCAAAGCCCGCCTCCGTAATCACATAATCCGCCAGCTTCAGCGCATATCTGGTCGCTCTGACGCTATTGCAGCCATGCGCAATATTGGCAAAGGGACCGCCGTGAATAATACAGGGGGAATTTTCCAAGGTCTGTACCAAATTGGGCTTTAAAGCATCCTTGAGCAGCGCCGTCATAGCGCCCTGCGCTTTCAGATCTCTTGCCCGTACCGGCTCTCCGTCATAATTATAGCCAACTACGATTCTGCCTAGGCGTTCCTTCAAATCTTCAATATCCAGTGCCAGACATAAAATTGCCATCACCTCGGAGGCTACGCTGATTTGATAGCCGTCCTCCCGCATCATTCCATTCGCCTTTCCGCCCAGTCCAACTACAATCTGGCGCAGTGCCCGATCATTCATATCCAGCACCCGCTTCCAAACAATTCTCTTTGGGTCGATGCGCAGCTCATTGCCTTGGTGCAAATGGTTATCCAGCATTGCCGAAAGCAAATTATGCGCGCTGCTAACCGCATGGATATCGCCGGTAAAATGCAGATTGATATCCTCCATCGGGATTACCTGTGCATAGCCTCCGCCAGCCGCGCCGCCCTTCATGCCCATGCAGGGGCCGAGTGACGGCTCCCGCAGCGCAATTACCGACTTTAAGCCCATTCGGTGAAATGCCTGTCCCAGCCCGACCGTAATCGTCGTCTTGCCCTCGCCCGCCGGAGTAGGATTGATCGCCGTTACCAAAATCAGCTTGCCGTCCTTGTTTTCTTTTATTCTTTCCCACAGCTCATCCGAAAGCTTCGCCTTATCGTGTCCGTAAGGAATCAGCTCTGACTCTGCGATTCCCAGACACGCCGCCACTTTCCGGATATCTTCTTTTTTCGCCTGATTTGCAATTTGAATATCGCTTAGCATCTTTTCCATCCTTTCCACCTATAAGCCCCTTTCCCAAGTCAATTCTTGGCTTCTGAAGCCGCAGCTCCCATTCGAAAAAGCCGCCCCTAGAGAAAACCGGCCTGACGCCTTCTCCTTTTCCTCTTAAATTTCTTAGCTCCTGCTCTGCATTTCTTCCAGCATATCGTTGATCGCATCATTATACAATTCCTCGGCCGCCATCTCCTTATCTCCGCCGGCTGTCAAGCTCTCTCCTGTGCCTCTTTCATATGTCTGAGGCTCCAGCTCAAAGCCCTCCTGCCCTTCCTCGGCGCCGATCGGCTGTGTCCGCTCGCTTGCATGCTCCGGCAGCTCTCCTGCCCGCAGTCCATCGCTCTCCTGCTCTCTTGCCGGCTCGGCGCTTGCCTTGGCCTTCAACTGCTCCCATTCCCGCCGGGTAAGCAGCACCTCTCTTGGTTTGGAGCCCTGCTCCTCTCCGACATAGCCCGCCTCCGCCATCTGATCCAGCAGTCTTGCCGCTCGATTAAAGCCAATCCGGAAATACCTTTGCAGCAGGGAGGCCGATGCTCTCTCCTTATCAACCACCAGTTCCAGCGCATCGGCAAAAAGCTCGTCCAGTTCATCCTTGCTTTCTCCACTTGTCGCCGCATCCTCCGACTTATTCAGATGATTCATTACCTTCTGATTATACTGCGTTTGCTGCTGTGTTTTCAGATATTCGACTATATTTTCTACCTCATGATCGGAAATAAAGGCGCCCTGAATCCGCACCGGCTTAGGATAGCCCACCGGATAAAAAAGCATATCGCCCTTGCCCAGCAGTTTTTCCGCCCCATTCATATCAATGATTGTCCGCGAATCCGTACCCGAAGAAACATTAAAAGCAATCCGGCTCGGCACATTGGCTTTAATCAAGCCAGTAATGACGTCAACCGACGGTCTTTGCGTGGCAATAATCAAATGCAGTCCCGCTGCTCTGGCCATTTGCGCCAAACGGCAAATAGCATCCTCCACCTCATTGGACGCAACCATCATCAGGTCCGCCAATTCATCTACAATAATCACAATCTGCGGAAGCTTCGGCGTATCGCCCTTTTCCTCAACCGCCTGATTGTAGCCCTTTAAATCCCGCACTCCAGCTGCGGCAAATAATTTATATCTATCGTTCATTTCTTGAACAGCCCAGTTCAGCGCTCCCGCTGCTTTTTTGGCATCCGTTACCACTGGAATCAGCAAATGTGGAATTCCGTTATAAATCGACAGCTCCACCACCTTCGGGTCAATCATCAGCAGTCGAACCTCCTCCGGCTTTGCCTTGTACAGCAGCGAAACAATCAGCGTATTGATACAGACTGACTTTCCTGAACCAGTTGCACCGGCAATAAGCAAATGCGGCATTTTGGCAATATCCGTAACCAATACTCGACCCGTAATATCCTTACCCAAGCCAAAGGACAGCTTGGTGCCGGATTTTCTAAATTCTGCCGAGTCGATGACTTCCCGCAGCATAACCGAGCCAGCCTCCCGATTCGGCACCTCAATACCGATTGCCGACTTGCCGGGAATCGGCGCTTCCATACGAATCCCTGCTGCCGCCAGATTAAGGGCAATATCGTCCGCCAAATTGACAATCCGGCTGACCTTTACTCCCTGTGCCGGCTGAATCTCATAGCGCGTAACTGTCGGGCCTTGGCTGACATTAATCACCTTGGCGCTCACCCCGAAGCTTTGCAACGTTTCCTCCAGCTTCTGTACATTTCCCTCAATTAATCCGCTCTCGCCTTCCGCTTTAAGCTTAGGCTCCTTCAGCAGCTCCAACGGCGGAAAGAAATAGCTCCTTATGCTTTGCTTCAGCTCCAGCTCCTCCTGAATCCCTTTTTTGAGATCGGCTGCCCCAGCTCCGGCTTTGTCCGGCGCCGCTTCTTCCGGCTCTTGCTTTGCCTTTCCCGCCGGTTTGCCTTTCTCCGGAGCTTCTTGTTCCTTTTCCGGCTTTGCTTCGATTTTTCCTGCCAAAGCATCGGCACTTGTCCTCGCTGGCTCGGTGAGCGGCTCGCTGTCGGCTATTTCCTTCTGGCTGCCGGCTTCCGCCGCTTTTTCTCCCTCCTGCTCCAAAGAAGCGCTGGCTTTTTCCAAATCCCCCTTCTCCTCAAAAGATTCTTTTTGCGCTTCCTCTGAGTCCTGAACTGAAGCTTCCGTTTCAGGCAGGGCATCCTCCAGCTCCTCTGCTTTGCCAAAAAGCTCTACATTGATAAAGGAGCGCTTTTTCTTTTTTTCTCCTTCCGCAGCTCTTTTCTCTGCCGCAAAATCCTCTCTGGCAGCTCCTCGCTCTGCCAGCTCAGCCTCAACAATGTTTTGCTCCCAGCTCTGGCTGGCTTTTTTCCTTTCCTTTTCTATTTCCCGTCTTTCCGATATTCTTTGTTTTATCCATAAATACAGCTTATGAAAAAGATTTCCCAGAAAAGTCATAATCCGAGCAAAGCTCATCTCCGTCAAAATCAATAAAATCAGCAAAAAGAGCAGCACAACGAAAACAATTCCGCCCCATTTTCCCAGCAGAATCAAGATGCCATCGCCAAACAGGCCGCCGACAAAGCCGCCGCCTCTCTGATACCGAGCTGACACCCGAAAATAATTTGCCAAAGCAGGAAAAAACATATACTCCCTGCCTACGACCATGCCGATCTGCGGCTGACTGACAAAAAGGATATGCACAAAAACAGAAAGGTCAAACAGCGCCAAGCTCGCCAGCTTGATTTTATCGTCCAGCCTTTGGTTTCCCTGATTAAAGGCTTTAAACAGAGCCGCGACAAAGAGCAGCAACGGCAGGAGATAAGCAGAAATGCCGATGCTGCCGAATAAAAAATACCGAATCCCGCTCAAAAGCGCGCCGCTGTTTTTAAAATAAACCGCAATACCAAGCAACACCGCCAGTCCCATTACCGCCAAAGCGATCGCTCCGTACTGCTTCGGGGGCATTCGCTTTTTTCTTCTTTTGGCGGCGCTTACTCCTGTTGTTCGCCGGACGGAAGTCTTGCTGCTTGCCTTTGCCGGCAGCCTCTCCGTCTTTGCCCTCTCCTCTGATTTTTTTGCGTTTTTTCGTTGATTTGCCATCGTACTTCACCCTTATTTTATGATAAAATGTAATAAAATCGCCAAAGCTCCCATACCAAAGCAATAATAGGAAAAGTAATAGAGCTTTCCCTTTTTAATAATTCCCAGCAGCCATTTGATACAGATAAATCCAGAAGCAGCCGCTATAACCGCTCCCAAAAGATATAGGGCAATTGTTTCCATACCCAGCTGACCAATCGCGCCATCCTGAAATTGCAGCACCGTCGCTCCCAAAATTGCCGGAATCGACATAATAAACGAAAATTTGACCGCCAGCTCTGGCGAAAGACCTCTCAGCCTGCCGGCAACAATCGTCGAGCCTGACCGCGAAATCCCCGGCAGGGTCGCGACACCCTGCGCCAAGCCAATCAATAGAGCATCCCAAAAGGTCATATCCTTCTCCTGCTTGCTCCCTTTTTTGAGCTTCATCGTATAAAGCAAAATGCCGCCGGTCAGCAAAAGTCCAATCCCCGGAATCAGCATTCCCTCATACGCCGCTTCGATCATCTTTTTGAAGGCAAGTCCTAGAATAACTGTGGGAATCATTGTCAGCAAAATATAGCAGATAAAATATTTTTTTTCATTATCTAAGATCTGATTCCATTTCAGTTTGCCACAAAGCGCCTGAAAAAAACGACCCAAAAGAGAAAACCCCTCCCCGATCAGTTCCAGCAGTTCTTTATAAAAGGCGGCAAAAACAGCCGCCAGCGTTCCCACATGGAGCAGCACCTCAAATACAATACCGCCGCCCTGTAAATCCATCAGGCTGCCAAAAATAGCCAAATGCCCCGAACTGCTAACCGGCAAGAATTCGGTAAAGCCTTGAATCAGTCCCATAATAATTGCTTTTAATATCGTCATTTCCTTCTCCATTCCATCGCCTGCGCCGGCCGTTGGCTTAAATGGCAAAGCCCTCCTCATCCGGCTCGAAAATATTCCTCGTGTAACCTCCACGCTTTTCATTCTTCGCGCAGCGCAATCTTAAATTCATCTTTTTTCTTCTATGCACCCTATTCGCCTAAGCCGAATTCTTCATGCAGCGCCGCTACCGCCTCGGCAGTCTGTGGACTGTCGATCAGGCAGGCAATGGTTGACAGAGAATCTGCCGTCTGCAAAATGGCGATTCCCTTCCCAGCTAGGGCAGTAATAATTCTGGACATTACTCCCGGTACTCCGGTCATACCCTCTCCGATCAAGGTAATTTTGGTGCAGTTTTCAATTCGCCGATAAGCCGCCCCATGCTTTTGCAGCACCTTTTCAGCGGCTTCGACCTTCTCGGCCTCAATCGTGAACGCGCGCAGCTCCGGAAAAATATTGATAATATCAATGGATACCCCAGCCTCCGCCAGCTCTCTGAAAAATTTTTCATCGCAAAGCTCTCCCTCAATCCGATACTGAACTCTTTCCGGACGACAAGCAATTGCAGTAATCGGTCGGTTTTTCGCCACTTGATTCAAATAGCGGTATTCGGTAATTGCCGTTCCGCTATGGCTGCTAAAGGTATTTTTAATAATGAGCGGAATACCCGAACGCCTTGCCACCTCGACAGCCTTCTTGTGAATGACCTTTGCTCCGCTGTCCGCCATTTGAAAAACTTCATTATAGCTGATGCCTTCAAGAGTTACCGCTTCCTGACAAAGCTTTGGATCCGTTGTCATAATCCCGTCAACATCGGTATAAATCTCCACCTTTTCCGCATCCAAAGCCTCTCCCAAGAGCGCCGCCGTCAAATCCGAGCCGCCTCTGCCCAAGGTTGCAAGCTCTCCTTCCAGAGAACGCCCCTGAAAGCCGGCAACTACAGGTACAAGCCCTTCCCGCAGGACCGCCCGCAGCGGCACCGCGTCCACCGATAAAACCTCGGCTCCGGTATAATTATTGTCAGTAATAATTCCAGCTCTCCCTCCGCTAAAAGCCTCCGATGGGATTCCCTCTCTTTGTAGCTCACCCGAAAGCACCACCGCCGAGATAATCTCTCCGGTTCCCATCAAGAGATCAAGCTCTCTTTTGCTCAAGCTGTCCTTATTGTCCTTTAAGAGCGAAAGCAGCGTATCGGTTGCATAGGGCGAATTTAGCCGGCCCATTGCCGACACCACTACAACTACGCCGTCAAACAGCTCCTTTGCTTTTTTTATTTTTTCCAGCACAAAACTTCTGCCTTTTTCATCGGCCATGCTGGTTCCGCCAAATTTTTGAATCAATATTCTCATAATCGCCTCAATATTTTATTATTTGAATTGTCTTTTCCAATGCACGCTTTGGGGCTTCTTTCCTCAAAAGCTGGCCAATCCTCCACCAATGACTGCTTTAGGCTGTTTACAATCCTTCCTTGCGGCAAGCCCTCCATCCGAACAGACTATCCCACGCGACGGCCTTGCCAAAAAATCACCCGGTTCTCCGCCGAGATACCGCGCTTTGCATAGAGGCTCCGCCTCCGCTTTCACTGTTTCCTACAGCCTCACTGCTTCCATCGCCAAATGCCCATTAGCGCAGCCTCACATTTTGAAAAAAGCATATTCTTGTTTTTACTATATCATATTTTCAGCCTGCTTGCCAGAAAAAAATACATTTGCACCGGCAAGGGTAAATTGCAATAGTAAATGTCATACATAAATCAAAATTTTTAAGACGTCAATAGAAGCTCTTGATAATATTCTTTAGCCGTTCTTCCCTGAAACATTTCTCGTGGATAATTGTTCATCCATTCTTCTAATTGCCGAAT
>JBGZBY010000067.1:0-2989 GCA_041844915.1 Eubacteriales bacterium | reverse complement strand
GCCCTCCGACTTTAAAAAGCGTGGCGGCTATCAACGTTCGGTGGAGCTTTCCAAGCAATTTGATATGTATCGTCAGGATTACTGCGGCTGCGTTTTTTCAATGCAGGAGGCCGAAAGCAGAAAAGACGGAAAAAGGGCGCCAAATAGTCCCGCCCAAAAAGAATAGACTCTCCTGAAGGCTTTTGCTCCAATTTCAAAACCAGAGCCCGCCTTGGAAATCAATACATATTTAATATTCATAAAAAGTCCTTTCTATGAATATTTCTCATACCTACTTCTAGTATATCCTATTTCTCAGCTTAAGTTCCTGTCCAGCCTTAAATCTGGAACTTACTTTGGGAATTAAGGGAGCAAAAAAATCTTGTTTTTTCAAAAAATGGATTGACATTTTTCAACAAATGTTTTATAATTACTTTTGTTGTTTAGAGAGCATCGGCAGTCGTGGCGGAATTGGTATACGCGTTAGACTAAGGATCTAATGGATATTATTTCCTTGGGGGTTCGAGTCCCCCCGACTGCATCAATTCTCTAGTCTACGCAGCTGTGGCGGAATGGCAGACGCGCTAGATTCAGGATCTAGTGGTTGCAAAACCATAGGGGTTCAAGTCCCCTCAGCTGTACTTGTAATGTATCTCCTAATTTGGGCTTTCGCCCAAAGTACTAATACATTCATTGCTATTACATCAAAAAAGGCAGCGCCTAAAAGCCTGTCTTTTTTGATGTGCAGCGTTATTCTGTTTGACCGCGCTTTATCATCCCCCAGCTATTTCGTCAAGCATATCGCCTTTGCCGGCCAGACTTCTTAATCCCGCTCCTGCCTTCTTTTACTGTATCTCAAATTCGGTTATATACCCAAACGCCTCAAGGCGGTATTTGCCGGGGGTAAGGCGCTCGTTAAGTTTGATGGAATCTTCATCTAGGGAGTGTGCATAAAAGGTGGTTTGGTATTCGGAGGATTTTTCGTAGATTGGAACACCTTCACCATCCTTGTAAAGGCGGATAGCAGTTTTTATTTTTTTTTCTTCATCGGTACCGTTTACAAGGCGGTAGCAGAGATATTTCTGATAATACGAATAAACGGACAAAACAATTTCTCCGTTATTAAGGTCATATGGCCTTGTATAATCCATTTCCGGAATAGTATCGTGAATCAGAAGCCTTGGAAGAAGCGTTGCATTTTCCACATACCTAGCTACTATCTCATCAAATTCTTTCAGCTTAGAAGAATATTTTTCCGGATAATATTGGGATGAGAATGACACACGATCTGTTTCAAAGTCAAAGCTATAGCCATAGCTTGCGCCGTCAGCAACAACCATGTCCGTAAACCGCTTGTTGTGCCAGCTTTTCATGCGGTATTTGACAAACACCGCCCTTAATTCATTAAGGATTTCTTTATCCACAAAATACTCTTTTGCTGTACCGTCATCGCCATGCCATTTTCTCTGCATGATAGTAACAATGGCACTGTCCTCGCTGTATTCCTGCACAGATTCGGAATATGAGCTTCCCAGCATATCACCGCCGCTACTGTATTGATAGACCTCAAGCTTTTCTTTTTCAATTCCTGCAAACCTTCCAAATAAACTCGTGAACACAAGTACACCCCCTATAACTACTATAGCCGCAGTAATGACTGCATATGCAATTTTCGCATTTCTTTTCATTATTCACACCCCTGCAATTGCAATCTTATTTTTTTCTTATCTACGAACAATTCCCAACAAGCTTGGTGCTAAAGCAGGAAGTAAAATGAATGCGGCTGCAAAGCAGGTCTATTCATTTTCTTTGCGCGCTTCCAATTTATCTCTCTAATATTTGCTAATATTATACCATATTCAAGGCATTTTTTCTATTGTCAGATTTTCTGCTCGCTCATTTCTTTCATAAGGAGCGGATAAAATCGCTATTCCTTGGAGCATTCCCTATTTTTCTTGCTGCTGCAAAATATCTCTGAAGCCCCAGCAGTACAACAATCCCATCCACAATTGGAAGAACGTACCAAATACTTTGACCTCCGCATATACGAGGCAGCAAAATAACAGCGGGAATAAAGAAAACAACCTGCCTGACTATAACCAAAATTCCCGCTGTTTTCCCATCCCCAATTGCCTGAAAGAACGTCATGATCATAACCATCACGCCATAGACAAGGAAAATACTGTACATCACACGAAAATTAGGAACGGCTAAAAGAAGCGTTTCATCAGACAAGCCGAACAATCCAAGAATTGATTTGGCAAAAATCTCCGCAGGCACCCAAAAGAAAGCCGCTAATATGATCGAGCTGATGGCGAAAACATTAAATATTTGTTTTACCCTGTCATATTGCTTTGCACCGAAATTAGCGCCAATTGCGGGCTGCAATCCTTGACTCATTCCCCAAAGCGGTATAAAAGAAAAAGCCTGTATTCTTAGTGCGGCCGCCATAATCGCCGCAGCGGTTTCTCCGCCATAGCGAAACGCTTGACTGTAAAGAAAGCTCTGCTGAATGATGGTTAATACTTGCATCAGCATCGCAGAGATCCCTACCGCAAACATCTCTCCTGTTATCTCCCGTTCTTTTCTCACTGAACTAATTTTTACAATTTCACTTTTCCTCTTAAAATACCAAAATGTAACAAGGGCTTGAATAAACTGCGCTAATACAGTCGCAATTGCCGCACCTTCAATTCCATATTCCCCTAATAGCGTCATCAAAATCGGATCCAAAATAATATTTATGCCTGCTCCCATCGCCATAATGAGCATGGCGCGTTTCATCAAGCCTTCTCCGCGCATTACCATATTGACCGCCTGCGAAAAATTAACAAAAATAGAACCGGCAAAGATGATACGCAAGTAACGGGTAGCCAGATTTAATAGCTCCCCTTCCGCACCAAAGCTGGCAAGCAGCTGCTGGCAAAATAAAATACCGGAAGCCGTAACAATGGTTGATAGCAATAAAACCCAAAAGCAAAGATTCCCCATGATTTTATTCGTTATTCTT
>JBGZBY010000066.1:0-23836 GCA_041844915.1 Eubacteriales bacterium | reverse complement strand
AATCGGGGCAGAGGCTTTTGCTGATATCAAAACCCTTACCAGTATTCAATTAAACGAGGGGCTTACTGATATCAAAGACAAAGCATTTGCTAATTCAGGGCTGACTATGGATTTAGTATTTCCAGAAAGTGTAAAAAATATTTATCCTAGAGCCTTTCAAAACAATCGGCTAATCGGTGTTACCCTACCGAATAATTTACATACATTAGCTCCTGAAGCCTTTCAAAACAATCAAATCGAAAGACTTGAGCTTGGCAGTATGTTAAATATTGCTGGTTCTCGTTGGGAAGATGAACTAAACTATAACTTTTCCGGAATCTTATCCTACGGCGTATTTCAAAACAATAAAATTAAGCATATAGATTTACCAAAAAACCAAAATGGCAAAGGTCTTTGGCCAATTGCTGTAGCTGAGTTTGCCAACAACGAATTAGAGGAACTGGTTATTCCGGCAACTATTAGCAACATCTATTTCTACGGTTTTTCCGATAATAAAAATCTGACTAAGTTAACTTTTGAAACCATAGAAGATAACGAAGGTATCCGCAGAGGAGTAAATCAAATTGACCGCGGAGCGTTTCAAAACTGCAATATTACTGGCACTTTGGTCTTTCCCGATTATCTGAACGAAACTGGCGGTTACTCCTTTGCCGGCAATAAAATAACTCGTCTTGTTCTTGGCAAGGTTGGCTCTGGACTAGGATATAATGCGTTTGACGGCAATCCACTTGAAAGCATTGTCATTCTCAACTGGAACTGGGAATTTGAAACCTCGGCTTTTGCCAATACAAAAACCCTGAAAAATGTTGACTTCAGCAATTATAATCGCAACCGCACTGATGAGAAAAACTATATCCGTTACAAAACTTTTTATGATGCTCAATTAAGAAGTTTGGAGATTCCAGATGTAATTAGCGACATTCATCAAGAGGCCTTGGCCGAAAATACTGGCTGGTATGAGGGAACTAAGCAGGTAGCACTCTATCGCTTAGATAAAAATGGCAATTATGTTACTGATAATGCAATTGACGATCATGCCACCGATTATATTTTCAATCCGGTGCTGGTCGAGCTAAGGATTCAAGATGAAAAAGGCAATTTGATTTCAACTGCGGTAGATTTTAACCGTTCTCGTCAAAAGACAACGACGGGCGGAACGGTTACTTTGGATGAAGTCATTTCACTGACCAGCGGCGTTGCCAATTATTCTGGCTTTAAGCTTGACGATGTTATCCGCTTTGATCTGCCGGTACTGAAGAATTATGAATTTGTTTCCATGACGGGAAATCAGACCAATGGCGGCGGAAATCTTCCGGGCACTTTAGCCAGAGAGATCAAATTAGCTCCTGCCGGAGTTGAAACGGTAAGCTATGGCAACGGCTATATCGTGGGCTATAAAAAGAAAACTGTTACCTTGGTTTATCGCTCCACCAAACCAGAGCCTACTCCGGAGCCAACACCAACGCCTACTCCGGAACCAACGCCGACACCTACTCCCGAGCCGACACCGACGCCTACTCCGGAACCAACACCAACGCCTACTCCCGAGCCGGTTCCTACTCCAGACATTACGCCCTTGACGCCGTATGTACCGCCGGTGGTAAATGATAACCCCAGCACCACTGTTATCAATGATCCAGCGCTTCCGCAGGGAAATACGGAAATCAATGAAACGGCTGTTCTGCAAGATGTTCCGACCATTACGGTCAAGCCGACCAAGGAAGAAGAAACGACTCTTGCCGAAGAAGAAATTGCACAGGGTGTTTCCGAGTTGCCAAAAACTGGCGGCACTTCGCAGGCACTTCTGCTTGCTCTCGGTACACTGCTTGCCGCATTGGGTCTGCTCTTGAAAAGAAAATAAAGTAGCTCTCCAAAAATCACATAGCACATAAGAAAAAGCCCCCACCACTTCAAAGAAAGCGGTGAGGGCTTTATAAATTGGAATTCCGCGGCTCAAGCTTTTTTCAGCACAAATAAATACTCTCTGACATGGACGCTTCTGTTGCTTAAATTGCGAGATGCTCGGTAGGCATTGTATTCCATTTCAACTGTCTTGACCTTACCGAAGGAGCCTAAAAGCTCCTGCATTTCCTCTCTGCCAATAAAGCCCTCCGAATTATAGCTGACAATCAAAAACCTCGCCCTTGCCTGCTCGGCAATTGCCCGAAGGGCGAAAGCCGCCGTTTTTTTGGAATTGTATGCCGAACGATTCCAATTATCAGGAATCCCCGATACCTTACTGATTGGTGCATTGAGCTGATTGGCAGCAATCACATTGAGCATAAAATAATTCGAGCCATAGGGATGCTGATTGTAGGGCGGATCCAAGTACAGAATGTCCATCTCCGGAAGCCGACTGATTTCCTGATTGGCGTCGCCCCGGCTGATTTGCAGTCCGGATCGAAAATTGCTGAAAACCGGCGGCAGAATTTCAATTCTTCCCAATATCCTTGGCAATGCATTTTCTGCCGTTCCGCCAAATCTGCCTTTGCCCGTCCGGCTATCCTTATAAAAGCCCTTAAAGACCCCTCCGGTATTGACATGCACCGAGGCTTCATATAAAAGCGGCGCCAAAAAATATTTTTGCAGCTCCGGCGGCAGCTCCGCAATAAAATCTCTTGCTGTGTCAATTCTTTGTGCGTTTTCCGGAGTGTAAAACACCCTTTCTCCCTCTAGAATATTCGCCAAATTTTTCGGCGCATAATTGCGAAAAATAACGCCGTCCATTTTCGGAGCTTTCAGCCGCTCCTGCAATTGCCTTCGGTACCTGTGGTAGTCCTTTTCCGGAAAATCCTCCTTATTCGACAAATAGCAGGAATTCACCACATAGCTGTATTCCTCCAAGTCATTAACATACAAAAGAGAAGCATGTTTCTTCAGCATCCTTCCTACGATTCCCGACCCGGCAAACAGATCTGCACAAATCATTTTTTCCTTTTTTAAATGCCTGCGAATAATTTCCACTTCCCGCTCAATATGAGGGAGCAGCAAGCGCTTATTGCCAATATAGGTAATGATCTGCTTGGTTAAAAAATCTTGATTTTCTTTCATCCCCATGCCTTTTCTATTTTGATTCCTCCTGTTCCGGTCAAAGGTCGGCTTTCCCTTCTCCATGCCGATGATACCCTTTGCCTTCGAGCATTCTATTTCTTTAAGCCCTTCATTTTGCCCAGCGAATTGCTTTGAAACAGGTTGTTTTCAAATGAATAGTGAATTTCCCCCTGCCGCTTATACTCCTTGACAGCAAAGCGAATCAATTCATCCAGCAAAGCCGGATATTCCTTGCCCAACGGCTTCCATAAATAAAAGGAAAGCGAGCCCGGAATGGTATTGATCTCATTGAAATAAATCTGATTATCGGCCTCGTCCAGTATATAGTCAATCCGAACCACTCCGGCATTTCCCAATTCGCGGAATAGCTGCACGGAATAGCTCTCCACCTGCTTTTTCTGCTCCGGTGTAATATCCGCCGGAATCTTCCGCGTAGCACTGCTCATACCCTTGCTGCTGTTGTTCATGTATTTATCGGCAAAGGAAAGCACCTCTGAATCAGTTATTGGCTCCTCAATCACCGAGGTATGCGCTTCGCTGATATCCCCCAAAACCGAACAATTGACTTCGCGCAAGGCCTGCACCTTGTTTTCGACAATGACCTTGCGATCCAGCAAAAACACTTGGTTCAGCTTAAATGCCAGCTCCTCTCTATTGTCCGCCACTTCCACGCCGATGCTGGAGCCGCCGCAGGCAGGCTTTAGTATCATCGGATATCGCAGCGTTTTCTCGCATTCCTCCAAGCATTCCTGTTCCGCGCGAAAATAACGATATTTGTCGAAAGCCACAAAATCAATGACCGGAATTCCGGCATCCCTGGCGATTCGCTTTGCCGCCGCCTTATCCATGCCGATTGCGGAAGCAGCAACGCCCGATCCGACATAGGGTATTTGCAGCATTTCCAGCATACCTTGAATGCTGCCGTTTTCCCCTTTATTGCCATGCAGAATCGGAAACGCCACTTCAAACTCCGCCAGCTTTTTCGGCAGCAGCTTAAACGGAGTTCGGTATATCTCGACCCTTCCGGTTTGATGATTTTTTATCAAAGCGATCTCCGACACAGCTCTTAAAAGCTCATCCAATTTCTTATAGCGCTCGATTTCCCGCAGTTCCTGACCGAAGTAAAATTTTTCATCCTTGCCAATATAAATCGGGAAAATCTCATATTTCTCCTTATTCATATTTTCCATGGCTTGAATGGCGGATATAACTGAAACCTCATGCTCCGTTGCTTTTCCGCCAAAAAATACTGCGATTTTTGTTTTCATTTCCTTCTCCTTATTGCCACTCCACATCAAAGAGCCTGTTCTTAAAGTAATATTTTTTATCCTCCTGCGTAATTTCCCGAATCACCTTGCAGGGATTTCCGGCGGCAATACAGTTGGCTGGGATATCCTTAGTCACCACGCTGCCCGAACCAATGACAGTTCCCTCTCCAATGCTCACGCCGGGATTGAGTACGCTATTGGCTCCAATCCATACATCGTCGCCAATACGAATGCTTATGCCGTATTCATAGCCGGATTTTCGGGCTTCGGGATGCACTGGATGCCCCGCCGTATAAATCCCGACATTGGGCGCAATCATCACATTGTTTCCGATAAAAACCGGAGCAATATCCAGTATAATCAAATTGTAATTGCTGTAAAAATTATCGCCGATATGAATATTATATCCATAATCGCAGCGAAAGGGCGCTTCGATAAACATTCCTTTTCCTGTTTTGCCAAAAAGCTGGCGTAAAAGCGCCTGTCCAGCCGCCTGCTCGGAAGCAGGCAGCTGATTAAAGCGCTGCCATACCTCCTTGGCGGCCTTTCGATCCGCTATCAATTCTTTATCTCCCGCCAAATAAGGCAGCTCTGCAATCATTCTTTCCTTTTGTGTCATTTTCTTCGTTTCTCCTTTTTGGGATTTGAGACTGTGGCTTGCTTGGCCTTTCTTCTGCCAAGGGAATTTCGATTTTTCCCCGATAAAGCCTTTGCCGAAGTTTTTAAGCTTTCCGCTATTTTAAATCCTTCCTGCTTTTCCGGCGGCATGGCATTTTCCTCGTAAAGCCCAAAGTCAACTGCCTTTCGAGCTTGGTCAACGGCAACAACCGTCACTCTGACCTTATCGCCCAAGCGGTATTTTCTTTGATATCTGGCTCCTACCAGCGCCATTTCTGCATTTTCGCATTCATAAAAATCATCTCTTAGACGGCTGACTGAAACAAAGCCCTCTACTGTATTGGGAAGCTCTACAAACATGCCCCATTGATTGACTCCAGAAACAATCCCGTCAAAGCTTTCTCCGATGTGCCTCTCCATATAAAGAGCCTTCAGCAGCTTATGAACCTCTCGTTCCGCTTCATCGGCACGCCTTTCCAGCACCGAGGTCTTAACTGCTACTCCCGCCAATCGCTTAGCGTAATGCTCCTGTCTATGGGCAGTCCATTTCCCCTGCAAAATTTCCTTGATAATTCGGTGAATCTGTAAATCCGGATAACGGCGAATGGGCGAAGTAAAATGCGTGTAATATTTTAAGGCTAGACCAAAATGTCCCTCGTTGCTGTCTGTATATCTCGCCTGCTGCATACTGCGCAGCACCATTCGACGAATGATATTTTCCTCCGGTTTTTCCTCGGCTTCCTCCAGTAAGCGCTGCAGCTCCTTGGGATGCAGCGAATTTTTCTTCCGGAAGGGATAATCCAGCGCCTTTAAATAAGAAGCTAGTTCGGCTATTTTATCCTCCTTCGGCTCTCCATGGCTACGATACAAAAACGGAATCCCCTGCCAGAAAAAATGCTCTGCTACTGTTTCATTGGCAATCAGCATAAAATCCTCGATCAGACGAGTTGCCACATTTCGATCATAGGCTCTAATCTCTCTCACAGAGCGATCTTCGTCAAGGATAAATTTAGCCTCGGTAAAATCAAAATCAATAGCTCCTCTTTCTTTTCTGGCATTTTGCAAAAGCGCCGCACATTCTGCCATTAAAAGGAGCTGCGGTAGAAGCCTTCCATATTTTCGCGCAAGCTCTGCCCTTTCCTCCGGTTGACAAGAATCCGGCTCTAAAAGCTTGGCAACTTCCGTATAGGTCATTCGATAGCTTGACCGAATAACACTTTCCTTAATCTCATGAGAAAGAACTCTACCATGCCGATCAATCTGCATAATACAAGACAAGGTCAGTCTATCCTCCGCCGGATTGAGGGAGCATAATCCGTTGCTCAGCCGCTTGGGCAGCATTGGAATCACCCGATCTACTAAATAATGACTGGTTCCTCGCTTTGCCGCCTCTATATCTAATTCGCTATATTCCGGTACATAATGACTGACATCGGCAATATGAACCCCCAGCCAAAACAAATCGCCTGTTTTTTTTATGCTGATTGCATCATCTAAATCCTTCGCGTCCTCTCCGTCAATCGTTATAATCATTTCCTGTCTTAAATCCAGCCGTCTTGCCAGCTCTTGGGGATGGATTTCAGCGCTATATCCCTGCGCCTCCCGCAAAGCCGCCTCCGGAAAATCCTGCGGCAAGCCGAAGCTCCTGGCAACCGCCGTAATATCAACCTCCGCTAAGCCGGATCTGCCTAAAATTTCAATAATCTCGCCGCGCGGCTTCTCTCCTGCCAGTCCATAGCTGCGTAAATGAGCAACTACCTTGTCGCCGGTTTTGGCGTTTCGACTTAATCCCTTGCCGATATAGATATCCGTGCCAATCTTACCGATGTCTGGCACTACAAAACCATAGCCCTTTGATTCCTGATATACGCCGGTAATCTCCGTAAAGCCTCTTTGCAAAACCTTTACGATCTCTCCCTCCATTCTCCGGCGGGCGGCGCTTCTTCCTCCGGTTTCCGGAAAAACGCGAACGCTGACCGTATCGCCATGAAAGGCTCCTCCGGTTCGAGATGCCGGAATAAAAATATCCGTCGGCATTCCTTCGATTTCTACAAAGCCGTAACCGGACGGATTGCCAATGTACTTTCCGGTTTTCAGCCATTCCTCTGTCGGTAGCATATATTTATCTCTGGCAGTTTGTACAATTTTCCCACTCAGCACCAATTCTTTTAATACTTCAAGCAAGCTGTCTGCTTCCTTTTTCTTGATTCCAAACACCGCTTGCAACTCCTTGGCTTTCATCGGCTTGTACTCCGGATGTGCGAGAAGCTCAAGCACCATGCTTTTTCTCATTTCAAATTTGTTCATTCCCCTATACTTTCTCCTATATTTTTCCTCTTATCCGCTCCTGTTTGATTTTTTCCAATTATGCGACTTTTCCAGTCCATTTTTTCTATGTGAAATTTTACTTCCGCCGTCCGCTTTCCAGACAATCCCAGCCTCCCCGAATCTCCCGCTGCTAAAAGGATAGGGATTGAAAAAAACCGCCGAAGGTTATCGGCGGTTCCTTTTTGCTATTGCATAAAATTAATCACAAGCGACAGAATAATAAATAAAGATGCCAATGCAACGGTTGCTTTATGTAATCCGCCCTCCATTGAACGAGCTTTGTTCTTTCCCCAGTAGGTTTCTCCTGCTCCGCTGATCGTTCCGGAAAGTCCGGCCACTTTACTCTGCTGTAATAAAATAAGTACAATTAGCACCACACAAATTACTGCGTATAGCACTTTTAACGCTATGATCATCCCTGCACCTCCTATCCGCACAATATATCCTTAGTATAATAGCACAAACCCGTGGGAAATGCAAATATTTTTTTCTAAGCAGCTTTTCAAATAAGAAACTTATCCTGCTAACCCTATTATACAAAATCATGATTTATCCCTTAGCGCCGCAAAAGGAAAAAATTTCCTTTTGTGATATTCATGACAAGGCCCCCCAAAAGTCCTGCAATAAATGCCTTTTCCTTTTTTAATTAATAAACGGCTTTCCTCGGAGCTTATTTTTTCATATTCATCAGCATCAGCTTTAATGCTCTGACCGAAACCAAAAGCTCTACAATCAGCAAAATCAGCGAAAGCAATAAGCTAGCCAAACCGACGCCAAACATAAGTGTCCCCAGCTCTGCTTTATGTACGAAAAAAGAAAACATAGAAAAAGCACAAAAGAAAAATGATAATGCCCCCATAACCTGCATATACTGAATCACATTTAATCGAAACGCCAAATTATCAATTTGCAATTTTAAGTTTTCACTCGGTTTTTTGTCATGTTCTGCTTTTAAATCTCTGACTAAGCCCGCCAAGGTAACAAAACGATTTGTATATGCCAGCATAAGCAGAGATATCGCAGGAAACAGAAGCGCTGGTGTTGTTACCTCTAGCATTGGGACCTCATTTCCTTTTCTATAATATTTTTCTTGTTTTTCTCCACAAAATCCTTCAGCGCCTGACGATATTGCATAAAGCGCTCCCTCGGCACTAGGCTGTTGGCGCTCCAAATCTGATCAAGCTCGGTAAAGTCAACAAATCTAGCCTCAACCACTTCCTCCATCTGCAAGATCAGCTCCGACGCCTCTACATTTTTTACCAAGGCATAGGTATCGACAAAACGGTCCTTTACCCGTACAGTATGTAAAAGCTCCAGCTCTGCCGATTCGGCGGCTACCCCAACCTCCTCCTCCAATTCTCGAACTGCTGAGTCCAAGCTGCTTTCTCCTGCCAGAGCCGATCCTCCGGTGCATTCCCACATATTTCCCCATATCTTATCCGGATGCCTTTTCGTGATCAATATCTTTCCATCCTGCCGTACCAGCCAAACATCCGTGACAATGTGATATTCTCCACTTCCCAAGGGCACTCCCCTTACATGCGTCTTTCCCAATAGCTTCCTGTTTTCATCGTACAGATCCCATACTTCCATCTCATTCTCCCTATCAAGATCGGCATTTTATTTTCTTCCTGCAAAATCCATCCTGTAAAAATTATTGTACATTTTAAATTATCTTATAACCCATCCATATAGTCAAGTACTTTTTATTGGGACAAGAAGGGAATTCTGTAATTTCTCTCTTTAGCTCCGCAGAAAAGGAAGCTCTTGCCTTCTGCCCTGCTATTCGCCCGCTCCGAGCCGATTTCCGAAAGCACTTGCCAAAATGCCATGGCTGTGCTATAGTATGAATTATCTCAATTATGCGTTACATAGGAAAGGAAGGAACGCAATGAAAGAAAAAGTATTAGAAGCCATGAAAAAAGCCGGAAAACCGTTATCCGCCGGAGAAGTAGCCAAAGCTGCCGACATGGACAAAGCCGATGTTGATAAGGCATTTAAAGAACTAAAGGCAGAAGGCGCCATCGTTTCCCCCGTTCGTTGCAAATGGGAACCGGCAGAAAAATAATAAAACTCAAACACAACCTAATATATCATTATGAAAATATCTTTGGGGCAGGGTGCAATTCCCGATCGGCGGTAAAGTCCGCGAGCGCAAGCTGAATTGGTGCAATTCCAATACCGACAGTATAGTCTGGATGGAAAAAGATAAATTTCCCATCTTAATTTATGACGCAAAGATATCCTCTGCGTCATTTTTTTGTCGGAAAGCCCGGTCAAGCGAGTAAGCAAAAGAGTGTGCTTGCATACTCTTTTGCTTACTCATTTGACCGGCAAGGTACAAGCCCAGCTTCCCTTTGGGAAGCTGGGCTTGTACCGAGGCAGGCTCTGCCTGCTGCTTTCCGACAAAAAATAAAACCAGTAATCACATAAACATAGCCGCAGGCAGGGCCTGCTGCTTTCCAACAAAAAAACAAAACCAGTAGTCACATAGGCATAGCCGCAGGCTCTGCCCGCCGCTTTAAAATACAACATAAGAAAAGGAGATTTCTCATGACCCACTCTCAAATCAAAAAACTTACCACTCTCGGCATGCTGTCCGCCTTTGCGTATTTATCCGTATTTTTGCTTCGGATTCCGATTATTCCCGCCGCTCCCTTTTTAAAATATGAGCCCAAGGATATCATTATTTTAATGGCCGGCTTTATCTTCGGTCCACTGTCGGCAATCGCCGTATCGGTTGTTGTCAGCTTTGTTGAGCTTATTACAATCAGTACAACCGGCATTATCGGCTTTATCATGAATGTGCTTTCCACTGTCGCCTATGTCGCCCCTGCCGCCTATATCTACCATAGAGAAAAGACAACGCGCAGCGCCGCCGTTAGCCTTATTGCCGGTACAATCATAATGACGGCGGTCATGCTGCTTTGGAATTTCTTGCTGACGCCTCTTTATATGAACGTTCCCCGCTCTGTTGTAATCGGCCTGCTGGGTACCGCAGTCCTGCCCTTTAACCTGTTGAAGGCAGGAATTAATTCAATCCTAGCGTTTATCCTCTATAAGCCGCTGGTCACTACGCTAAGAAAAGCCAAGCTGGTCGAAGAAGGTTCCGCCTCTCAAAAAGCACAGAAGCAAACGGCAAGCCGGTCTACAAATTGATTACCTGCTCTGTATAAGCGCTGGCAAGCCTGCCGCTTATCCTGACCCCTTCTTTCATGCCGACCATTGGAGATTCTTATGCAAAAGCTCAACTTATTTAAAAGAAAAAAGGAAGAAATTTCCTTTTCCCAACTGCAAAAAATGCTGGAATACTATCCTACCTCCGAATCCGCCATTGACCCCATTACATGGGCAGATCTGAATATGGACGATATTTATGCGGACATGGAGGAAACGCTGACTGCTCAGGGCGATGAAGCACTTTATCATTCCCTTCACAATCCGATATTTGAGCCAGAGCTTCTACAGCGGCGAATTGCCCGTGTCGATGCTTTGACCAATTCTCCCGAAGAAAGGGAACGCCTGCGAGAAGCCTTGAAAAAGACCGGCAGACTGCGCTATGATTTTCGCCGCTCTATTTCTGAAGATTTTCATCTCTCGCATTGGGAACGCCTGACATATCTGCTCAGTCCTCTCACTTTGCTTCTGCTGGTCGGACTAATGCTGGCAACGCAGGCATGGAATTTGGTGCTTTTGATTTTGGTCTGCGTTCTTATAAACGGAACGCTCCACTATAAATTTACCAAAAAATACGAAGCCCAGATTGACACCCTCCGCTATACTTATAAGCTGCTGAATTTTTGCAGCTTTTATCAGGACAAGCCATTTTTTCAAGCCTACGGCATTGGTGAATATTATCCAGATATTCGCCGAACTCATAAGGATATCTCCTTTATTTTTCAATTGGAAAGCTTGGATTTTTTGGCGGATTATCTGAATATTTTATTTTTAATAAAAGAACGGCGCTATGTCAAAATCGCCAAAAAGCTGGCTCCCAAAGCCGAGATACTATTCCGGCTTTATGAAATTTCCGGCCAAATGGACATGCATCAGGCCATGAGCGTATTTTTTCAAGGAAATAAAAAAGTGATCTGCTCTCCCTCCTTTGCCGCGTCAGAGGAAAAGCTGATTCACTTTAAGGAAATGATTCATCCTCTTTTGCCCTCGCCGGTTTCCAATGATTTGACGATTCGTTCCTCTCTGGTCATCACCGGCTCTAATATGAGTGGAAAATCAACCTTCCTGCGTACCCTGGGTATCAATGTCCTCCTAGCACAGACATGGAATTTTGCTTATGCCAAGGAAATGATGCTGTGTCCCTTGCACATCATTACTTCTATCAGTCTGCAAGACAGCTTAAGCGAAGGAAAATCCTATTTTCTTCAGGAAGCGGACGCTATCCGGAGGATGCTGGATTTGTCGCATCGACCGCACCGCACGCTTTTTTTGATTGATGAAATCTTTAAAGGCACCAATCCGGTCGAACGCATTGCTTCTGCCGCTGAAATTTGTCTGGCTCTGGACTCCGCCAATACTCTAGGCCTGGTTGCCACCCACGATTTACAGCTGATTCCGCAAATTCCAGGCTACGCCCCCTATTATTTCACGGAAAATGTCAGCAAAGAGGATCTGAGCTTCGACTATAAAATTCACGCCGGTATTACTTCTACCCGCAATGCCGTTAAAATATTGGAATATTTAAAATATGACCCGGTGCTGATTGAAAAAATTAATTCTCGTATCGCTCGAATGGAAAAACCTTAAAGCCTAATTATATTTTATTATTTGCTATTTTTTAATTTTTCCAAAATTTTAAAAATGCTTTAAAGATTCCAAACCATGTGCTTTTGTGATATCCTTTATTTATGCGAAAAAATATATCGGAGAATGATTTTACGATAAAATCGCAGGCATTGCAATTAAAATTAAATTTAAGTACAGAAGTATATGTAAAAGATAACGGGAAGGTTCTGCTGGTACAAAATATCATGGAAAGGATGGCCTAAAAAAAGTTTTGATTTATTTCATCCCACAAAGTATCAAATATTGCCGCTCCTGCTTCAAAAAATTTTAACCCCAAAGAAAAAAATAATATCAATCCCAGCATTAGCCTCGGGGGTATCTTGGAATTGTATTAAATATTGTTTCAATATTCTCCATGCCCCTTCCCAATCTCCTTTCTTTTAGTGCCTCTTGCAAAACTGCCGAAAAATTAATCCCTTTCTTTTCCGCCTCATAGCATAGCCACGAAGGGAGAGTACAATTTTTCTTTACCGTTTTTAAATCATTCTTTTTGCGATAGTCTGCAAAGTCCACATCAACCAGTGTCAGCATTTGCCCTTCGTTTAGCATAATACTTTTTGCTTCACTTGATTTTGGCAAAGGTTCTTTGTTGTCCTCTTTGCTGATACCTACAAGAGCAATGGCATCTCTTGCCATTTCGATTGCTTCTAAGTAATCGTTTCCCTGAGTGTTAATATCAAAATCAGGAACGTACACCACAATAAAATTCTTATCTTGTTCTAAAATAACCGGATATACTGCTTTCATAAAAACTCCTTTCAAAAAATACTTATATCAAAAAATTTGTAATAAACAAGGGTTTATTTCAGGCTCTGTCTTTTGATAATTGCTTTTGCTAGGCTTTCTGCTATTTCCCTATGCCTTGGGACTGGTTCTACTCTATTTCCTTTGCGATAGATTTCGTGATTAGCTCCTTGCCTCTCCAGTTCCCATCCATTCTTCTCAAGCAATTTTATCAAATCTTTTCATTTCTTGCTCCTTTCTTCGATTTTATCATGCGCCTTTAATGCGTATTCGTCAATAGAACGATGGAGCTTGTTAAAAAGCCTTAAAGCCTAATCATATTTTAATTTTTCTTTAATTCAAATTAGTGAGAATTTCGTATATAATTAAGTAAGAAAAATAAATTCTCGGCATCTCTGCGCAGCTGCCGAACTTTGGGGAAGTATAATTAGAGGAAAGAGTGATTCTTATGCGAAAACTTTTTAATCGAAAAAATTTTATTTACACCATGATAATTTCCTTTGTGCTGATGGTCTTTTTTTTACACAAGGACTTTATGAATGTCCTAGGCGCGCTTTTGCACGCCAGCTTGCCTTGGCTTCTGACTGGCGTCGCCAGTATGCTGATTTTTTGGTTTTTAGAAGCCAGAATCTATCATTCCATCCTGCGCAAATATACCTCGGACATTTCTTTTTGGCAAATGTTTAAGCTGACTCTGGCAACCCAGTTTTTTAACGGCATCACTCCCTTTTCAACCGGCGGTCAGCCCTTTCAAATTTATATCCTAAATGCGGAAAGCAAGGCAGGACTGGGAAAAATCACCTCGGCCTCCGTACAGAATTTTATCGTCTATCAATTGGCTCTGGTTATTTACTGCCTGCTGGCGCTGGCTTCCCACCTATTTCATCCACTCCTGCTTTTCGGCAAATATTCAACGGTGATTTTGATCTGCGGCTTTATTTTAAATATTATGGTTATCGGCTTTTTATTTTTTATCAGCAGCAGTCAGCGATTTCTTCATTTCGTCAGCACCGCCGGCTTGAATTTTTTGGCGAAGCTCCGTTTGATCAAGAAAAAAGAAGCCGCTCTGGAAAAGCTTTTGGCATTTACAAAAAGTTTTTCCGAAAATATGGACCTTCTCAAAAAAGAACCCAAACTTTTATTGGAAACCTTGCTCTTAAACACTTTGCGACTGACGGTTTTTTATATGGTAGCCTATTTTGTCTGTCGGGCGCTGGGCTTTCATAGCATTACTTTGCTGGAGGCTATTTTAGCCAGTTCCTATACGATGCTGATTACCTCTATTGTGCCTCTGCCCGGCGCGTCAGCCGGCGCCGAATTTGGCTTTCTGATTTTTTTCAGCTCCTTTATCGCTGGGCCGCTGGCTACTGCTATTATGTTGCTGTGGCGCTTCATCACCTATTATATTGGCTTGATCCTCGGCTTTTTCGTCTTTTTCTTCGGTTATAAGCCAAACGATCAAAAAACGGATTCCTGATTTTGCCAGGCCGTCTGCGGCTCTGCTCCGGTTTAGTACGCGGTACTGACAGCGATGCTGATCTGCGCTTGCACTAAATAATATTTTTATTGAATTTTGGCAGAAATCTGCTATGATTGATAAAAAGCCATGAAAAGAGGTACTTATGAGAATTGGTCTGTTTACGGATTGTTATTACCCTCAGGTTAACGGAGTAGTCACCTCCGTTATGCTCCTGAAAGAAGCTTTGGAAGAGCTTGGACATGAGGTTTTTGTTATCACAGTAAAGATTCCCGACTATGATGCCAGTCTGGAAAAAAATGTAATTCGAGTTCCATCCATCCCCTTCGCCAAATGGAAGGAATTTCGCGTCGGTGTTCCGACCTTTTTTCACAATTCCTTTCGGCAGGTAAGATCGCTGAAGCTTGATATCATTCACACTCATACTGAATTTTCGGTGGGAATTTTAGGTCGCTTTTTTGCCAAATATCTTCATTTGCCCTTAACGCATACCTATCACACCATGTATGAGGATTACACGCATTATGTGCTAAGCATTGGCCAGCCGGTTGTCAAGGCTTTGATGAAAAAGGGAAGTAAATTCTACGTTCAAGGCTATGACCTTGTTATCGTTCCCAGTCAAAAGACAAAAAAAGCCTTGCGCAGTTATGGCGTGACCAATGATATCACCATCTTACCGACCGGTATCAATGTAAAACAGTTTAACCGGCTGCCCAAGGATAGCCCTATTGTGCAAAGTTTAGCCAAGGACTACGGCTATACTCCGGAAAACAAGATTCTACTTTCCCTTGGCAGAATTTCTCAGGAAAAAAGCATCGATTTTCTGATTGAGGCCATGCCGGAATTGATTGCGAAAAACCCCGAGCTTCGACTGCTGATTGTTGGCGACGGTCCATATCGCTCTGAGCTGGAACGGCTGGTGCAGGAGCTTTCGATGGAAGCCTATGTCTGTTTTGCCGGACGAATCCCCTTCTGCGATGTGATTCAATACTATAGCTTAGCAGATTTCTTTGTCAATGCCTCGAAAACCGAAACACAGGGGCTTACTATTTTTGAGGCAATGGCCTCCAATCTTCCGGTCATTGTTTACGATGACGATAATGTGGCCGATGTGGTGATCGACCGAGAATCCGGATATCTTTTTACCGATCAATCCAGCTATCTGGAATCAGTTCAGCTTGCTCTGCTATCTCCCGAGCAGACCAAGGAAGCGGCGCAAAAGGGCAAGGAGATTGTTGATTCCCTGTCGAAGGAAGCCTTCGGCCTGCGAATGGAAACGATTTACCAGCGACTTATCCAGCAGAAGAAGGAAAGCCGGCGTCGCTTAGTATTTTTTGCATAGATCAGTATTGTCATCCGCATAATAAAAGTAAAATAAAAAATAATAAAAAATGAAAGCACGCTGATTGTAGCCTCAAGCTTCCCTACAAAAAAGTTAGATCAAAAGTCTAACAATGGAAGGTCGATACGCTCGCTTCTCCGCGTGCTTTTTCTTTTTGCTTTTTAAGGTACTCTCGGGGAGTTTTTTATAAAGCCTCTCTCTTTAAAGCTTTGCCGCTTCTTTGTGCTCCACTTTGCCGAAGCTTTCCTTCATTGGAAGCTTCCTCTATAAATCCTCTCCTTTAAAACTTTGCCTCCCTTTTTCCAGCGCTCTGCTTTGCCAAAGGCTTTCCTTCATTGAACCGCCCCCTCTTATAAAGAATCTCCAATACTTTGGCGCTTCTTTTTCGGTGCTTCTCTTTGCTGTGCGGCCGTTGCCAAAGGCGCTCCGGCAAAGCTCTTTCTTACAGCAGCTTCGGTGCAAGCTCTGCCCTTAAGCGGTGTGCCTGCCGAAATCCGTCACCCAGCAGGGGTCTGGCATAGTAAATAAAGTCCTGTGTTACATTATTGCCCGCCTCATTAATAAAATTATCCGGCATATATCGCGTTCTGGCAGCGATTTCCTCTAGGCTCGCCAAACGATAGTTGACCGAGTAATAGCCCGTCCTTTCAATCACAATAGAACCGTCTACACTGTTCCAAATCGCATACTGTGCCGCCTTTTCCCCTACCTCTCTGGCCTCCGCCTGATCAATCTCGGAAACACAGCCGCTGAAGGATCTCTGTAAATAGCCAAATACGTCGCTGCGTACTCTCTTGATATTCAATCTTTCTTTAATCATTTGACTCAAAAGATCGCCCAGCGCGCCTGTGCCGGAAAGCTGAACATTACCATGAGCGTCCTTTTCCAGTCGGCCACTGATTTTCTGCACCACCGGCACTCCATCCTTATCCTGAATACCTTCCGATACAGCAATAATACATCTGCCAAGCCGGTCGTATACTTCCTTAACATCTCCCAGAAATCTTTCCACATCAAAGGCTCTTTCTGGCAAATATACCAAATGCGGCCCATCATCTGGATATTTTTTGGCCAGTCCCGCCGCTGCCGTCAAAAATCCAGCATGTCTGCCCATGACAACGCCGATATAGACCCCCGGCAGGGCTCTATTGTCTAAATTAGCTCCGACAAAGGCTTCCGCTACAAATTTTGCTGCCGAGCCATATCCCGGAGTATGATCATTCAGCACCAGATCGTTATCTATCGTCTTAGGAATATGAATCGAGCGTAATTCATAATTGGCCTTCTGCGCTTCTTCATTGATAATCCGAACGGTATCGGCCGAATCATTGCCTCCGATATAAAAGAAATAACGAATATCATGCACTTTCATCACTTGAAACATTTCCTTGCACATCGCCTGATCCGGCTTAATCCTCGTAGAAAGAAGCGCCGATGAGGGCGTGATCGCAACTCTTTCCAAATTATTGGTCGTTTCCTTAGTCAAATCCCAGAACTGTTCGTTGATGATGCCCTCTACCCCATGCACCGCTCCGTACACTCTGGTCACCTGCGGAAATTTCCTTGATTCCAGTACCGCCCCTACTAGGGATTGGTTGATAACTGCTGTCGGACCTCCGCCTTGTGCAATTAAAACTTTACCTCTTAATTCCATAGCATTCTCCTTTTCCTGCAAATCCTGCCCGCCCCGACAAATTCTCCGCCTGCCAAAATACCACGTTTTTCCGCCGTATCCAAAAAGACCGAAAATCAGCCGCACAAAACAACACTTTTGATATGGAGCTTCCCCCAAAAAAACTATTTTTTTATATTTTTATTATATGATATTTATTATTGACTGTCAACGAATAAGTTTTTTCTGTTTATACGCTTTTTCTTCCTCTCTATTCTGCCAAGCATTACTTTAGCTGCTGAAATTCCGGCTCTGACAAAGGGCTTACTTCATTGGCTTAGATATTGAAACTCCTTCTGTTCTTTGCTTGTGAATCGAGGCAATTCCTGCTCTGGCCACGAAAAACCACACTATGCCGCCTCCGCCTGCCTTTTTTCCATCTTACGCCAATTAATAAACCCATAAATATCATTGAAAAAAAATGCCGCAAAGCATACAACCACCGACAAATATCGAATATCTCCTGCACTTGCCAACAGCCATAGGACTATCAGCGCAATATCATTTGCCACATCCTCTTAACCCGAATTTTGTGCTTCTTCCCTATTCCGCCAAGCATTGCTTTAGCAGCTGAAATTCCAGCTCTGATAAAAGCTTTGTTTTTTCCGTCAAATTGGTGCTGACATCGCCCAGCTCCTGATTATAAAAGAGAGCCGGATCAGAAAATACAATAATCCTGCCCTTGCCGATCGTTGCCTCCGCACATAGCACATTCTGCTTTTGATCGCGCAAAATAGCCTTGCCCCTGATGACGGCGGCGGCATTTGGAGTCAAGGGAATCTCGGAAATTTCCGCATAGTCCGCCATATCCGCCGCTTCAACGCTCATTCCCGCCAGATTCAGCAAATCGTTAGAATGTGCTCCGCTGGCGCTATTGTCCAAAATTAACAATACCGCTCCTTTTTCAATCCTTTTTAAAATCTCTGCCGGCGCCTTGATCGGCATCTTCGGCTTTGCCATAACTGTCAGTTCGGCATTTTCCAAGGCCTGCTCCAGCCTGTCCTTGCTTCTGGGAAAATAGCCGAGTCTTTGCGTCCAGACATAAAAAGTAACAAGCGCCAAAGGTCATTCCATTTGTCCTGCTTTTATTTGACCGCCTCCGGTAATTTCTTGCCGAATACCCGAAAAATCAAAATCAATACCAGCAAGCCTACTCCCAGACAAATCCACGGCGAAATTCCCAAACCTACCGGCAAAAAACCAAACAGAATGGAAATCGCTGCCACCAAAAGAGCATAGGGAAGCTGTGTCCTGACATGATCCAAATGATCACAGCTTGAGCCCATAGAGGATAAAATCGTCGTATCCGAAATCGGTGAGCAGTGATCACCAAATATTGCTCCGGTCAGCACCGCTCCTACCGCCGCGATAATCAATTCCTTATTGCCCTGCGAGGCGGCGTTGGCCAAGGGAATAGCCAGTGGCATCAAAATCCCCATCGTTCCGTAGCTGGTGCCAGTAGCAAAGGAAATGCCAGCCCCCAGTACAAAGATAATGCTGGGAATAATGAATGCCGGCAAGCTGCTGCTTAAGCTATTTGCCAAAAATCGGTCAGCATCCAGCTGATTTTTGATAATATCGGCAATCGACCAAGCCAGCAGCAGAATCACAACTGTAATAATCATGGATTTCCATCCCTCAATCCAAGTGTCAATCGCTTCCTTTATAGTGAAAAGCTTTTGTAAAAGCCCCATTGAAATGGCAATCAGTGAAGACAGTACCGCCGACATAAACAGCACAATCGACGCATCCGATGCCGAAAAGCATATACGAATGGCATCTATGGAAAGCGGAGCCGCCTGAACAATCGCCAGCTCCTCTCCCTCTAAGCTTCCTCTCCCGTTAAAATAAAACGCCAGTAGAGAGATAATAATCAACGAGCCAATCGGTACGATTGCATTCCAAATATTGGTTTTTACTCCTGCATTCGGCTTGATATTCATGTTTTCCTCTACTGCCATTGGGGTCGAACCGTCGCGAATCACCTTGCCCATTTCTCGCGCTCTTTTTTCTACCTGATACATGGAGCCGATTTCTCTAAGCATAACTACGGTAATAACAATCAAAGCCAAGATAAAGATATTGTAAAAACGATATGGCAGTGTTTCCAAAAACATGCTATAGGCCGAGGTTTTAAATGCCAGCGCGGGCAACTCCTCCTGAATCAGACTCAGCTCATAGCCAATCCAAGTCGATACCAAGGCAATACCGGCAATCGGAGCTGCCGTTGCATCGATAATAAAGGCCAGTTTTTCTCGCGAAACTCTTTGTTTATCTGTCACAGGGCGCATGATCGGTCCAACGATCAGAGAATTGGCATAATCGTCAAAAAAGACCAATAATCCCAAAAACCAAGTGACCAGCTGTGATGAACGGGCATTCGCTGCCTTTTCCGAAAGCTTCTCGGCAATAGCATAGGTTCCGCCCATCTTGGAAACGAGCGCAATCAAGCCGCCGATAGACATAACCTGCAATAGGATACCGGCATTCCAAGAATCCGCCATGGAGTTGACAATCGTCTTAATCATTCCGGTAAATGCCTCGGAAACATTGATCAGCAAATTTCCTTTGGTCAAGGTCAGGCTCACCAGCATCGAACCAGTAAAAATACCGCTCGCCAGCGAAATAATGACATTTTTCGTTAAAAAAGCCAAAACGATTGCCAAAAAGGGCGGCAGCAGCGTCCATATTCCCAAACTCTTCCAGATCTGATCTGCTCCCTCCGCTTCCGCGCCGGCGGCGACAAAAAAAGAAATCAAAACCAACAGGATAACCAACCCATAAGATATTTTCTTTACCTGCTTCATCTTTTTTCTCCTTATTTTCAAGTCTAATATATAGCCTTCCTTGCCACTTTTTATTTCCGTCCCTCAAGCGCTGGCAGCAGCCCTTGAAAAAGACTTTCTTTTCATGGCAAAATTAAGTACCTAATCTTATCACATTTTACAGGGGATTGCAAAATTTTTTTCTACGGGCATGGCAAAATTCTTCGATTCCTTCCCTCATCGGCACTAGGTCTACGCAAAAACCTGCACTTTATTTTATAATTTTCAGCCACTAATAAACTGCTTTTTCCCTAGAAGGCTCCGGCCTGATTACTGGCTAGAATTTCTTTTAAAAATAAGCTTTTCCATGACACACCTTCCAGCCCTATACTTTCCTACAGCAGGCTAATCCACTGCGCTAATAGTCTGCTCGCAATGCGAATTAGGGTCAGAGCCTTTCATTTTTATAAGAGAATCGAAACAACATCAAAATTTGTTGGAAGGCAGAAAAAACACTTGACAAATTTCGCTAAAGTACATATAATATCTAGGAATGTTACGGGGTAAACTCTCTATTACCAGCCGTATTCATGTAACTGAAATATCCAAGGTAAGACACGGATATTCCCATCGTTTTTATTATAGAGGTGAAAAATGGCAAATATTAAATCTGCAATCAAAAGAATTCAAGTAACAGAACGTCAAAATCTGCGCAACAAAAGCATTAAATCCGCAGTAAAGACCCAAATCAAAAAGGTAATCGCCGCAGTAGAAAACAAAGACGCCGCTTTGGCTCAAACTGAGCTGAAAGCCGCTATCAAAAAGCTTAGTATGGCTACCTCCAAGGGTGTGTACCACAAGAATACTTCCGCGCGTAAGATTTCCCGCTTGACCAAGCTGGTAAACGAAATCAGTAAGTAATTCAAACCGATTATTTCCTGTTCAGATGCAAAACAGGAAGTTATCCCGAGCGGAAGCGGCTTTTTTTCGCAACACAAACGGCGGCTTCGCCTAAAAAATTAGAGAGAAAAAAAGGTTATCGAGAAGTCGATAACCTTTTTAAATTTACTATTCCGCTTTATTACAAAACCCGGCGTAGCCATATTTTTATCAAATCCCCAAAACCTTTGCTTACCGCACCACACAAAAAGTCGCAGCAGCTCTCTTGCCTTTTTATCCAATTCCCTCTCCAGCTTTTGCCTCTTATCCGCTCTCTACCCAGCCGCAAAGGGGATTTCCTATTTGCGGCAATTCTCCTAGCTTTATTCGTTCCCTTTCCGGTTTCTGTTTCATTCCGCAAAAGCAGCTCTTAAGCAGCTCTGCTTTTTTGTCCTTATCCGCTCTCTGCCCAGCCGCAAAGGGCTTGCCTATCTGCGGCAATTCTCCTTGGCGTTGCTTTTATTTCTTTCTTTTCGCATGAAAGGCATTCAGCCTGAGGGCATTTGTTACCACAAACACGCTGGAAAAGCTCATGGCTGCGGCGCCCAGCATCGGACTTAATAAAATACCCCAAGGATAGAGCAGCCCTGCTGCAACGGGAATTCCAATGACATTATAAAAAAATGCCCAAAACAGGTTCATTTTTATATTGCGCAGGGTTGCTCCCGACAGCTCATAGGCAATCAGCGCGTCCTTTAAATCGCTGCGCATAAGTACAATATCCGCCGATTCCAGCGCAACATCTGTCCCCGCGCCAATCGCTATGCCGACATCGGCTCTGGCAAGAGCCGGCGCGTCATTGATTCCGTCACCGATCATCGCTGTCTTATTGCCGGCCGTCATCAGCTTTTGCACCTCTCTGTCCTTATCCTGCGGTAGAACCTCGGCAATGACCCGATTGGCGCCGACCATTTTTCTAACGGCCTCCGCTGTTTCCTTATTATCGCCGGTCAGCATTACCACTTCAATGCCCTCGGACTGTAATCCCTCAATTGCCGCCTTGCTGTTTTCTTTTGGCATATCCGCCACCGCAATCATACCAAGCAAGCCCTCTTGATCTGCAAAATACAGCGGTGTTTTGCCTTCCTCAGCATATACCTCTGCCGCAGATCGGCTTTTTTGCCATAGGCTGTTTTCCTCCTTGGCAAAACCCTGCTCCCGCATCAGTCTTTCATTGCCGGCAAAATATTCCTTCCCGTCGATCCTCGCCCTAATCCCCAAACCGGACAAAGCTTGAAAATCCATCGCCATCGGAGCTTTGATACCTCTGCCCGCCGCTTCCTGCAAAACTGCCAAGGCTAGGGGGTGCTCAGATTTTGCCTCTAACGCCGCCGCTATTTCCAGCAGCGCCTTTTCCGCTATCGTCAGCGCCTTAACATCGGTAACAACTGGCTTGCCCTCGGTAATTGTGCCGGTTTTGTCCATGGCCATTACCTTGATATGACAAAGGTTCTCCAGCGCCTCGGCATTTTTATAGAGAATTCCATGCTTTGCTCCCACGCCGGTTCCGACCATAATCGCCACCGGAGTTGCCAATCCGAGCGCACAGGGGCAGGAAATGATCAAGACCGAAATCGCTCTGACCAAAGCAAACTCAAAGCTCTGCCCTATTATCAGCCAAATCGCCAGTGTCAGCAGCGATAAGGCAATTACGATCGGCACGAATACACCGGAGATTTTATCGGCTAATTTGGCAATCGGAGCCTTGGAACTTCCCGCTTCCTCCACCAAAGTGATAATCTTTGCCAGCGCTGTATCCTCGCCGACCTTAGTAACCTTCATGGTGAAGTATCCGCTGGTATTTAAGGTCGCGCCGGTCACAGGATCTCCCTCATGCTTCTCCACCGGAATGCTCTCTCCTGTCAGCGCCGATTCATCCACCGCCGACATACCGCTCAAAACCACACCGTCCAGCGGCACACGGCTACCCGGCTTGACGGCAAGAACGGCTCCAACCTCGACCTCCTCCAGCAACACCTCTCTTTCTTCCCCGCCAACCAGCAGGAGCGCTGTTTTGGGCGATAAATTCATCAACGCTTCCATCGCCGCCTTGGTTTTTCCTTTGCTGATGCTCTCCAGACTTTTTCCCAAGGTAATTAAGGTCAAAATCATGGCAGCGCTTTCAAAATAAAGATCATGCAAATAGGCATGAGCAATTTCAAGTTGCCCGTTGCCGATACCATAGCTGATTCGGTACAAGGCAAAAATTCCGTAAAGCATTGCCGCCGACGACCCTAGAGCGACTAGACTGTCCATATTTGGCGCTTTGTGCAGAAGTCCTTTAAACCCGCCGACAAAATATTTTTTGTTGAGCAGTACAATCGGCAGAGTCAACAAAAACTGGCTAAAGGTAAAGGCTACTCCATTCTGCACTCCCTCTAAAAACATTGGCAGCGGGGCGGCTATCATATGTCCCATACTGATATACATCAGCGGCAGCATAAACAAAATCGAGCCCCAGAGCCTGATTTTCATTTCCCTTTGCTCCTGTGCCTGTAGATTTTTCTGCTCCTTTAGAGCGAAGTTTTCCTTTTTCCGCTCTTTTTTCTCCTCGGATACAACAGACGCACCATAGCCGATTTTTTCAATGGCCTGAATCATTTGCTCCAAGCTGACCTTGCCGTCCTCATATTCCACCTGCATATTATTGGCAAGCAGATTGACCTCTACTGCCGCTACGCCGTCCATTTTGCGAATGGTGCGCTCTACTGCCGCCGAACATGCCGAGCAGCTCATTCCCGTAATATCAAATTTATCTTTTTTCATCATTACTCCGCTCTTTTCTGTTACAATATTAAAACTTAGTTTCTTCCTAAGTTCTTGCTATTT
>JBGZBY010000065.1:0-6186 GCA_041844915.1 Eubacteriales bacterium | reverse complement strand
TCGTCATGGAACCTTCTTTGAGATGCTGGGGAATTTTTCCTTTGGTGATTACTTTAAAAAAGAGGCAATTGCGTGGGCATGGGAATTTTTTACTAAGGTCTTGGAAATCCCAGAAAACCGGCTGTATGTTTCGGTTTACGAAGAAGATGATGAAGCTGCCGATATTTGGCATTTACAGGAAAAAGTGCCAGCGGACAGAATTATCCGTATGGGCAAGTCGGATAATTTCTGGGAGCATGGCCTAGGCCCCTGCGGCCCTTGCTCGGAGATTTATTTTGACCGAGGAGAAAAATACTATCAGGGAAGTGATTTTCAGGAGGGTGCCGAAGCCGACCGCTATGTGGAGGTTTGGAATTTGGTGTTTACCCAATTTGAAAAAATGGAATCCGGCGAATATGTGCCGCTGCAATTTCCCAATATTGATACCGGCATGGGGCTGGAGCGTCTGGCATGCGTGATGCAGGAGGAAACCTCGATTTTTGATGTGGACACGGTCAAGGCTATTCGGGACGAGGTCTGCCGCATTGCCGGAATTACCTACCGCGAAAACGAGCAGAAGGATATTTCTATACGGGTCATTACCGATCATATTCGTTCGGTTACCTTTATGACCTCGGACGGTATTCTGCCGTCCAACGAAGGCCGAGGCTATGTGCTACGCCGCTTGCTGCGAAGAGCGGCTCGTCACGGTAGGCTTTTGGGGATTGGTGGCGCCTTTTTAAGCGGCTTGGCAGAAAAGGTTATTGAAACCAGCCATCAGGGCTATCCGGAGCTGAAGGAAAAGGAAGCGCATATTCTTAAAGTGATTGCTATGGAAGAAGAACGTTTTGCTGAAACGATTGATCAGGGATTGGGGATTCTACAGGAATATTTAAGCGAAGCCAAGGCGTCCGGTCAAAAGGTGCTGGCAGGCGCCAAGGCCTTTAAGCTTTACGATACATATGGTTTTCCGCTGGATCTGACAATTGAAATTTCAGCAGAAAGCGGCTTGACGGTCGATGAGGACGCTTTTGCTAGGGAAATGCAGGAGCAGAGAGAAAGAGCCAGAGCGGCAAGAGAAGAAACGAACTATATGGGCGCTAAAGAAACCGTTTATAACAGGTTGCCGATTGAAATTGCCAATTGCTTTGTGGGCTATACGAATTTGACGGCGACTGCTCCGATCATGGAATTGACCTGTGGAGAAGAAATTATAGAGCAGGCGGAGGAAGGACAGACGATTACGGTATTTGTTCAGACCACGCCGTTTTATGCGACTAGCGGCGGACAATTAGCGGATAGAGGCTTTTTGCAGACGGAAAGCGGAGAAATGGAAATTTTTGACGTTAAAAAGGTCGTTGGCAACAATATTGCTCATATTGGCAGGGTGCTTCGCGGCAGCATTGCGAAAAATCAGCAGGCAGAGTTAAGGGTTGATACAGAAAATCGCTTTGCCACCGCTAAAAATCACAGTGCGACGCATTTGCTGCAAAGAGCGCTGAAAAATGTCTTGGGCGAGCATATTGAGCAAGCCGGATCTTCCGTCAGCTCCGAAAGACTGCGTTTTGATTTTACCCATTTTCAGCCAGTCAGTAAGGAAGAGCTGGAGCAAATCGAGAGAGAGGTCAATCGCAAAATTGCCGAAGGTTTGGAGATCAGCATTCAGGAAATGCCGATTGACGAGGCGAAAAAGCAGGGGGCAATGGCATTATTCGGTGAAAAATACGGCGAGATTGTTCGCGTTGTAAACATGGGCGGATATAGTATTGAGCTTTGCGGAGGTACACATTTGACCAATACCTCGCAGATCGGGCTTTTTAAAATCGTATCGGAAGCCAGTGTAGCAGCGGGAGTTCGCCGAATTGAGGCCTTGACTTCAGAGGGAGCCTTTACCTATTTAAAGGCGGAGGAAGGTAAGCTCAAGGAAATTGCCGCGTTGGTAAAGTCAGACACCAATCAGGTTTGTACAAAAATTGAACAGCTTATGGAGGAAATCAAGGAACTTCGTTCAAAAAACGAACAGTTGAGCGCGAAGCTTTCCGGCGGCGCTGCCGAAGAATTGTTGAGTCAAAAAGAGGCGGCAGGTGATCTGGAAATTCTTATAGCGGCAGTTAAGGATATGGATGCGAATGGTTTGCGAGAATTAGGCGATAATCTGCGCGATAAGATGAGAAACGGTGTTGTCGTGCTGGCCGGAGATAAGGAAGGTAAGGTTGCGCTTATTGCTATGGCGGCTGAAGCGGCGGTTGCCAAGGGGATTCATTCCGGCAACATTATCAAGCAGGTCGCTCCGATTTTGGGTGGCGGCGGCGGTGGAAAGCCGCAGATGGCACAAGCAGGCGGAAAATCTGTCGAAAAAATAGAGGACGCTCTGCGCCATGCGCGAACAGTTATTGACGAACAGCTTAGTCAAGCTTAATAATATAAGACAGGGATTTCATAATATGAGGGGGAGATACTATGAGAGGAAAAAAGAAAAAACGATGGCTGAGCATTGCTATGATATGTTTTTTGCTATTGACCGCCTGTACCGGTATAGGCGAGGCGAAATCGCCATCTGCGAAAAATACTGCCGAAGCTGCTGTAGTAAATGCCGAGCAGGTCAGTTCTAGTGAGGGAAAGGCGCAAAATTCAGAAGCTGCCGCCGCTTCCGAGGGAAATAGCAGCGGCGAGGATTCCGCAGCGGAAACGCCAAAGCTGCCGGAGTCAGATAAATACTATGAATATTCCTTTTTGGCTGTCGGGGATGTCATGGTGCATAAGGAGCAGCTAAAGAGAGCCTATTTACCGGAGAGTGACAGCTTTGATTTTACGGAAAGCTTCGTTTACGCTCAGCCCTTTATCGAAAGTGCCGATTATGCCTTTGCCAATTTGGAAACGACCTTGGCGGGACGAAGCAGCAACACGAAATCAGAAAGCGGCAGCTCTTACCGAGGCTATAGCGGCTATCCGAATTTCAATGCACCGGAAAGTCTGGCAGACGCTTTGAAAGCGGCCGGCTTTGATTTTATTGGTACTGCCAATAATCATTCCCTAGACAAGGGCTTGAATGGAGTAATAAATACTTTGGCATATTTGCGGCAGATAGGGCTGCCCTATACAGGAACCTTTGATACGCCGGAAGAAAGAAACGCTCTGAAGATTGTTGAATGCGGCGGCTTAAAAATCGGCGTGATTGCCTATACCTATGCAACCAACGGTATTTATTTGAAGGCAGAGGAGATGTATCGGGTCAATACCCTTGACAATTATAAGGCGGAATATATTGAAAAGCTTTACGAGGATGTCAGAAAGGCAAAGGAGCAGCCCATTGATTTGCTTTTTGTGCTAATGCATTATGGCAATGAGTATTGGGAAAAACCGGAAAAAAATTATCAGGCCGGGATTACCCAAAAACTGATTGAGCTAGGCGTGGATATGGTTATTGGCTCGCATCCGCATACTCTCCAGCCCTTGATTTATGCGGAAAACAAGGACATTTTGTTAAAGAAGTCGGAAACGCCGCAGGAGCCGGTGCTGCCGGAGGCGTTGAACAATCCGGGCGCAGAAAATCAAGTAGCCAGCATTGCCGCAGTCGATGGAAAAGCTTCCGAGGTAAAGACAACAGTAGAAGCCTCCGCAGACAAGGCAGAAGCTGCGGCAGAGCTTGAAGCAGGACTGCCGTGGCATATTTCGGGAATTTATTCGCTGGGCAATTTTATCAGCTCTCAGCGAGTAGTAAGCGAATACCGTACTGATACAGATACCGGCGCGATGATAAAATGGGTTTATCAATGGAAAAACGATGAGAAGCCGGTGCTGGTCAAGGTCGGTGTACTGCCGACTATTGTGGTTTGGCAGGAGGACAGAGCGACCGTGCTGCCGATTAACGAAATCTCTATCGCCGCAGCCAAGGCAGATCCGTCCATGAAAATTACTTCTTATGTAGAAGGAAGAATCCAAAATGCCAAAGATACCGTATTAAAGCGCTTAACAGCCTTTTTGCCGGACAGTCTGATTCATTCAATGCGGCAGGAGGATGATGGATTTACTTATATTTATCTGCATCCGGAAATAAAAGCCGCTACAGAAAAATAGCGATTATATGGCAAGCCGCCCCATTGCGAGCGCCGAAATAAAAGCCGGCCGATGCGTGGGGCTGTTTGCGTTTGCCATGCAGGTAAGGCTTGTGGCATGATGGTTGGGAAAAATTAAGAGTTGAGTAAAGCTGGCGAACTATGCTTGCTGAAATTAGCGAAAATAGAGCGTTGCCGCAAAAAAAGCAGAAAATACCTTGTATGCTTGCTTGGAATAGGAGAGAACGCGGTATGAAAAAAAATCACTTGGAGGAGCTGGATATTTGCAGGGCAATTGCGGCTTTGTCGGTACTGGTAATTCACATCACCTCATTTCCGGTAACGGTTATGGACAAAAAAAGCCTTTTATTTCAGCTTATTTTTGGACTAAATCGGGCGCTGCAATATTCCGTGCCGCTTTTTTTAGTGATGAGCGCTCTGGTAGAGGCTTATTCCTTAAAAAACAAGGGAAAAATAGAGTTTAAAGGCTTTTATGTGAAAAAGACAAAGCGCGTGCTGCTGCCTTATTTGTCATGGTCGGTCATCTATATGGGCTTTCAGCTGCTTATGACCCGATTTTCTTATTTTGGGCAAATGAATGAGCCGCAGGAGCTTTTGGATATTTTTTTGTGGGGAAGGGCCTACTACCATCTGTATTTTATGATAATTTTGATACAGCTTTATCTTTTTCTGCCCATTCTTTTCCGTGCCCAAAATACAAATCGGCTGCGGCTCCTGCCGGCGCTTTTGCTGTCGTATACGCTTCAGCTGGCGTTTTATTATGGAGTGGGAAAGTGGATATTTCCCTATTTTCCAGATATTGTGATGACCTTTCCGTGGTATTTTTTTCTTCTAAACGGGGGTTTTCTGCTGGGACTTTTTTATGAGCAGAAAGAAAAGCTGTGGCGGCGCTATCGCTTTCTGCTGGGAACACTGCTTCTTATCAGTATGGCATATTATCTGTGGAAATGCTTTCGCTTTGAATATGTGCCGAGAGAAGCCATAGGACTTTATATGCCATCATGGTATCTTTACAGCTTTTGCATTTCTCTGCTTTTGCTGGGGCTATCGGCATGGCTTGTCCGTTGCGGCGGCTGGGGAATAAGGCTACTGAAGCTTATCGGAAGGTATTCTTATGGGATTTATCTCGTCCACCCCCTGATATTGGAATTGCATCGGAAAGGCTTGGAGCGGTTTCCGGTGCCGAGCAGCGTTTGGTATGTATTCCAGCTTATTGCGCTGACCGTTTCGGTGCTATTGTTTTCCTTGGGGTTATCTAAACTTTTATCTAAGGCGCGGGGACTGTCATGGCTAGTAGGGGAATAGACAGCCGAAAGAGAGGCCGCTCCGATGCTTAAAAGACCTTGTAAAAATGCTGGGCAGTTAATGCTTTTCGTAGCATAGCTGGTATTTGGGAGAATTCAGGATCAGCTCCGTATAGTCCATTACCTGACCATTGCTTAAATATGTGGTGTTGGCGACCTTTAAGATGGGCGTATCCACCGGAATAGAAAATAAATCGGCAATTTTTTTAGTGGGATGAATCGGTGTTACGGCATGACTGCTGTAGGCGATTTTAAGCCCTTTTTCTTTTTCAAAATATTGATATTTGGAATTTTGCAGTATCTTTATGGAAATATCCGGATACAGACGACTGGACATATAGGTTTTTTCCAGCTGTAAAATATCTTCGCCGCCATAGCGCAGGCGTTCGATAAAATAAACGGATTCGCCGGCTTCGATTTTTAAAATAGAGGCAATGTTGGCGGGAGCCTTTTGCAGCATAAAAGTAGGAACATCGGTTCGCACCGACAAACCAAGCTTTGCCATGGTGGCGGAAAAGCCTTGAATCGAGCTGGGGATCAGAGTGATGGCGGGCTGACAGGCAAAGGTACCCACGCCGGCAACGCGGCGGAGTAAGCCCTTAGCTACTAAATTGTCGGTTGCCTTGCGGACGGTTACTCTGGATACCCGATATGTGCCGGCCAGTTCCAGCTCGGTCGGAATCAGATCATCCTTTTTATAATATCCTAAATTAATTTTTTGCAGCAAATCATTTTCTATTTGCTTGTATTGTGCAATTCTTTTTTCTGCCATAGCATCTCCTTATTGCGATCCGGCCGCATATCCGGCGGCAGATCAAATATATTTT
>JBGZBY010000064.1:0-3040 GCA_041844915.1 Eubacteriales bacterium | reverse complement strand
CGACGACCATTGAGGAATATCGCCTGCATTTCGCAGTAAAAGACAATTACGATAATGGTGGAAAGCACGAACAGGAACAAACAAACCGAAACCAGTGCCGAGCCGACATTACCAAAAATCGTACTAATAGAGTGCGTAACCGCAATTGCTTTATATTCCGAATTTTCCAAGGTGCTCGGATTCCACGTGCCGGTGGAAAGCACCACCAGAGCCGAAAGAGAGCATACGATAATGGTGTCGACAAATACTTCAAATACGCCCCACATACCCTGACGGCAGGGATGATCGGTAACTGCGGTGGAGTGTGCGTACGGAGCCGAACCCATACCAGCTTCGTTAGAGTATACGCCACGAGCTACACCGTTCTGAATTGCCTTGGCAACGCTTGCGCCTACAATACCGGTAGCCACTGCCTTAGGATTGAACGCACCCATGATGATCATATAAAATACATTCGGAATCTGCGTAATATTAGCAAAAATAACGATAATGGCAACTACAAAATATGCCAACGCCATAAACGGAACCAGCATTTCCGTAACCTTACCGATACGACTGATACCGCCATAAACAACCAGCAGCACCAAAACAAGGATAATGCCTACCGCAATCTTATTGTCTACGCCCAAGGTTTCAAGGGGCTTAGCAGCCGAAAGCGTTTGCAGGGTAATGGACGGCAAAATCTCAATCATAAAGAAGAAAGCTACGCAAAAGCCCAAAATCTTACCTACTGTTCCCTTGATACCATTCTTCATGTAATATGCTGGTCCGCCAACATATTCGTCGCCCTTTTTCTCACGATACTTCAAGCCCAATACGATCTCGGAAAATTTCGTGGCCTGACCCAAAACAGCGGTGACCCACATCCAGAAAACAGCGCCCGGACCCGCTACGAAAATAATGGACGGAACCACTACGATATTGGCTGCACCGATCGAGGAGGCAAGAGCTGCTGTCGCCGCCTGGAAAGGAGTTACCGTGCCTTCACCCTCTGCCTTGGAAAATATTTTTCCGAAGGTCTGCTGCATGATATAGGGAAAATATCTGATCTGGAAAAATCCCAACCGAACCGTCAATAAAATTCCGCCGCCGACAACCAGCGCCAGTAAAGGCGGCCCCCAAAGCCAATTGGTAAACGCCGAGATTAAACTTATTAATTGATCCATATTCTTTCCTCCTGAAAACAAAATCAATGTCGTCATTGTTTGTGGATAGCGCGCTTTCCCCGCGATAAAGAAAGCTAGGTAAAAGATAATCAATATTGTAGTTATTAGGGGACAATGCTTCTTCGCATTGCAAAAACATTATAATGTTATAGATTGCCCTTCCGCGATTTGTCGGAGCCGTTCAGAAGCCCTTAAGCCGCTGAAATATCCGGTCTCTGCCCGCAGACCTTCTTTATTTTCCAAAAACCTTAACGCCCTTTCAGCGCTCATAGAAAAAGAAAAGCCCGATGCGCAAAAGCATATATTAAGAACAGTTTTAACGGTTTGCTTATATAGGCAAACCACCTTCACCGTTATTAATCAAAACATACAACATCAAAAGCTCTACAAATCAAATTCTTGCAGGCTCCCGCTTACCCGAAATTCCGAAGGTGCCACCCCGCGGATTTTACTAAAGTTCCTTAAAAAGGTCTTGGAATTATTATATCCCACTTCAAAGGCAATATTGGTAATATTTTTATCCGAATTCAGCAGCATTTTGCAGGCATTGTTAATCCGAATAAAATTCAGAAAGTCAACAAATCTTTTTTCCACATGGTACACAAACATTTCATTCAGCTGCGAATTGGTCAGCCCAAATTCACTGCTGACCACCTCAATGGAAATATCACTGGAATAATTTTTCACAACATAATCCAAAATTTTATAAAACAGACGGATATCGTCCTCATTGTACAAAAGAATCTTGCTGCCAAAGATTTGACGATATTTGTTCGGCGATTTCCCGACCCTATGGCTAAAAACCTTTGTCAAATGCGACTGATCGACAAAGCCCAGAATAAAAGCAATCTCATTGATGCTCAGCTCGGTATAAAGAAGCATTTCTAGGATTTTTCCGATCTTCATCTCGTTGACCAGATTTTCATAGGACAAGCCTGTCGTTTTCTTAATATATCTGGTTAAGGTTGATTTGCTGGTAAAGAATACATTGGCGACGCTTTCGGCGCTCAAATTTTTGCCCAGATGAGAATAGATATACTTAAATACATTGACCAGGGCGCACTCGTCAGAATCCGCAGCTTCCGCCTCCTCCGGCTCTGCTCCGTCGATTTCCTCCTCCTTATCCGATTTTCTAACGAATAAAGTGATGATCTCAATGATTCGACAAATGACATAGACATCGGTAAAGGGCAATCTTTTCCCTTCGATAAATACAGACTCCTCCCCCAGCTCGGCCTTGATGGATTCAAAAATATTTTTCAGCGCCTCCAGTTCCTGTCTGTCACAATAAATCGTATGCTTTGAATAGAGCAAATCCAAAAAATTACTGTTATCGCTGAGGTCGTGCAAGGTTTTTACAAATTTGTTAACAATATCTACATTGTATTTCAAAATATAATATTGAAGCGGCTTATCGACCTTGGTTACCTCCGAAAAATGCCAAGGCATCATGGCCAGCAGGGTTCCCTTCTTCAATCGGCAATCCCTTCCGTTAATATTGATTATGCCATCTCCTTCTAAAATAAGAAGAAATCGGGCGGCTTGATGCAAAAGCGGCATGGTCGGGCTTTCGATCACCTCTCGGTCAAAGCTGAAAAGCCCCTCCAGCTTCATACTGGAGTAGTCAATCGGTTGTATATCTGCTTTTTTGTATTTTGTCATTTTTTCACCAACCCATTCCATTAAAACTTCTGTTTTAAGGCTTTTTATGAATCCTTCCTCATTATAAATATAAATAAGCTCCAATTCAAGACATTTAATTTCATATTTTTTGTACATTTCTGCTATTTCTGATATTTTTTTAACGTATCTCTTTATTTACGGGCATTTGCCATGTTCTGTTATTTTTATTTTTCTTTTCTTTTTTCCTGATT
>JBGZBY010000063.1:0-18341 GCA_041844915.1 Eubacteriales bacterium | reverse complement strand
GCAAGCCTTTGCCGAAGGCGACGAGGTTATAAAATACGGCCATCCCATCGGACATACAGCCTGCTCCGTAAAGGCCGGTGAGTGGATTCATGTTCACAATTTAAAAACATCTCTCGGAGAAATTTTGTCCTATACCTACGAGCCCAAGCAACAAAGCCTTGAGCCGACCGAGGAACGCTTTTTCATGGGCTTTCACCATCCTGACGGCCGAGTCGGCATCCGCAACGAGATCTGGATTATTCCTACTGTCGGCTGCTTAAACAGCGTGGTCACTGCCATTGAAAGGCAGGCTCAATCCATGATCTGCGGCAGTATCGACTCTGTTTCAGCCTTTACCCATCCCTATGGCTGCTCACAAATGGGTGACGACCAAGAAACCACCAAGCAGATTCTAGCCGCTCTGATCAATCATCCGAATGCCGGCGGTGTTCTGGTATTGGGGCTGGGCTGCGAAAACAGCAGCATTGAAGAAATCAAAAAAGTTCTCGGCAGCTATGACACGCAGCGGATTCAGTTTTTGACCTCCCAAGAAAGCGAGGATGAAATCGCCGATAGCCTAGCTCTGCTGAAAAAGCTGATCGCCGCCGCTTCTCTGCGAAAACGGAAGCCCATTTCTTGCAGCGAGCTGGTTGTCGGACTGAAATGCGGAGGCTCTGATGGACTTTCTGGAATTACCGCTAATCCCACGGTCGGCGTTTTCTCTGATCTGCTCATCTCCAAAGGCGGCGCTACAATTCTGACCGAGGTACCTGAAATGTTCGGAGCGGAAACCATTTTGATGAATCGCTGCGCCAATCGGGAATTATTTGAAAAAACCGTGGCTCTGATCAATGATTTTAAGCATTATTTCATGGCACATGATCAAACCATTTACGAAAATCCTTCTCCGGGCAATAAAAAAGGCGGTATCTCCACCTTAGAGGACAAATCTCTCGGCTGCACCCAAAAATCAGGAAATGCTCCCATTCAGGGCGTGCTTGCCTATGGCGAGCCAATATCTCAAAAGGGACTGCATTTGCTAAGCGCGCCGGGCAATGATCTGGTCGCCTCCACTGCACTGGCAGCTTCCGGCGCTCATATTGTGCTTTTCACCACCGGACGCGGCACGCCCTTTGCTTCGCCCGTTCCGACCATCAAAATATCCAGCAACACCCCGCTTTATGAAAGCAAGAAAAAATGGATTGATTTCAACTGCGGAGAGATGGTTAACGGCAAGGAGCTGAACATACTGGGGCAGGAGCTGTTTGACTTTGTTCTGTCCGTAGCCTCCGGCGAAAGGGTAAAATCAGAGCTGTCCGGCTTTCATGATATGGCGATTTTTAAGCAGGGCGTCACCCTGTAGCTGATTCTCTTTCTGCTCGGCTGCAAAAGAAAAAATACCAAAAACGGCGCCGTTTCCAGAAACTGCCGTTACGAAAGGAGCTTCTCATGAAATCTCTATCTTATTCGCTTTTAGCAGAGCAGGGCTATTCCGGCTATTTGCTCCGGCAAGCACCGGAACGAGTTCTGCAATTTGGCGAGGGCAATTTTATGCGCGCCTTCGTCGATTACTTTATTGATGTTTTAAATGAAAAAACCGGCTTTGACAGCAAGGTAGTTTTAGTCCAGCCAATCCCCCGTACCGCCGGCTTTGATCCGGCGACTGCCTTAAATGAACAGGAGGGGCTGTATACTTTATACCTGCGCGGGATGAAGGAAGGAAAAAGAACCGAGGAAAAAAGAATTATTTCCTGCGTCAGTCGCTGCCTAAATATTTACGACGACTATGAAAGGGTGCTGGCCTGTGCCGAAAATCCTGATCTGCGCTATATTACCTGTAACACAACCGAGGCCGGCATCGTCTACGATCCCGCCTGCTTACGGACGGATACCCCGCCAAAAAGCTTTCCGGCAAAGCTGACCCAATTTTTGTATCGGCACTTCCAGGCATTCGGCAAGGAGGTCAACGGTTTTGTTATCTTAGCCTGCGAATTGATCGACGACAACGGTCTTCTGCTCCGGCAATATGTTTTGGAGCATGCAAAGCAATGGGGCTTAGAGACGGAATTTATCCGTTGGATAGAGGAAAAAAATACCTTTTGCTCTACGCTGGTCGATCGGATTGTAACCGGCTATCCGGCAAAGGAGATCGCCGCACTGGAGCAAATCAACGGCTATCGCGATCAGGTATTAAATACCGGTGAAGGCTTCGGCCTTTGGGTCATCGAGGGCCCCTGCTGGCTAGGCGCAGAACTCCCCTTTTCCGCCGCCGGACTTCCGGTTCTGATTACCGATGACCATAAGCCCTACAAGGAGCGAAAGGTTCGTATTTTAAACGGTGCGCATACCTCCATCGTAATGGGGGCCTATCTGGCCGGTCAGGACTATGTAGGCGGCTGTATGCAGGATGAAACCATTCTTCGCTTTATGAATAAGGCTCTATACGAGGAAATCATTCCCACGCTTTCCCTGCCAAAGGAGGACTGCGTGCTTTTTGCCGAGGCAGTAGCTGAGCGTTTTGCCAATCCCTTTATCGAGCACGCTCTGCTTGCCATCAGCTTAAACTCCACCGCCAAATGGCGGGCAAGGGTACTTCCCTCCCTAAAAAATATCAGGCGGAAAGCCATCGTCTCCCCCCCTGTCTGCTCGCTTCCTTTGCCTTTTATCTGGCATTTTACAGAGGAGTGGAGCAGACTGCCGATGGGCTGCTCGGCCGGCGCGGGCAAGAAGCCTATCTGATCAAAGATGATCCCTCTGTAATAGAATTTTTTGCCAAGCACAAGGACGACGCACCAGCGGACTATGTTCATGCCATTTGCGCCAACCGCTCCCTTTGGGGCGAGGACCTTTCCCAGCTGCCCGATTTTGTCGCCGAAGCAGCCGCAGCCCTTACCGTAATTGAATCGGAAGGAGCCGTTGCGCTGATGAAAAATGTCTAGAGGACTGAGCCTTAGCTATCCGCCTGTTCCAAAAGTTCCGTAGGCTCGACTACTCGAACCGCCTTGGGCGCATATTTTTCCTTACGAAAGCTTTTTTCCCGACTTTTGATGACAAGAAAGCTCATCGCCGTCAGACCCAAGCCCAGGGCAATAGCGATGAGCTCCTTTTGCGCGGGAAGAAACATTTCCCCCAAAAAAACGCCTCCGATAATGCCCAGCAGCAGAAAAATCAGCGGAATTCCGTATAAAATACCAACTGCCGATAAAAAGCTGTCGCTGTCCAGTCGAATTTCAACCATATCATTTTTTTGAGCATTACACAAATTGAGCGCTTGCAGCCTCATCGTCTGCCCCTCTGCTCCCATGCTGCACGCATGGCAGGAGCCGCAGGCCGCGTTTCTGACCATTTGCAGCACTACCTGATCATCCTTAACATCTATTACCTGTCCTACTTCCATTGACTTATCCTCTCTGCTTTTATTTTTTGCTTTTTATTTCTAGCCTTATCCCTTAAAGCACCGGCTCATCCGCTTCGTTTATCCCAATGATTCGGACAAATCAAGCAGTCAGTCCGCAATGTTACAACTCCTACGCCTTCCTATGGATCCTCGCACACCCGGAGAAACCCTCGCCTTCAAACGGCCTGCTTCGCATTACTGCCTTTCATGGGCTTTGAGATTGTCGCTATCCTTCATGCCCTCTTCTTCGCTAATCCCTTTTCTCCCAGCAAATCCCGTACCACCTCGCCCGCCAGATACAGCCCCGCTACAGGCGGAACAAAACTGATGGATGCCGGAAGCTGCCGCTTTAATACCGGCTCCGCCGTCGAAAATACTACCTTGACGCCTCGAATCCCACGACTTTTCAACTCCCTGCGCATCACCTTCGCCAGCGGACACATGGTCGTATTAGCAATATCAGCAATTTGAAATCGTGTATTATCCAGTTTGTTGCCCGTTCCCAAGCAAACCACTATGGGAACTCCGTTTTTTTTCGCATCCTCAATCAGCAAAAGCTTGGCGGTAACATTGTCCATCGCGTCAACCACATAATCGCAATCACTAATATCAATCTGTCCGGCGCTCAAATAAAACTCCTGCCGAGCATCGACGTATATTTCCGGATTAATATCCAAACAACGCTGCTTTGCTACTTCCGCCTTTGGTTTGCCCAAAGTCGAATGTAAGGCATAGAGCTGACGGTTTAAATTGGTAATATCCACGATATCCTTATCCACCAGTAAAAGACTGCCAATTCCGGCTCTGGCTAAGGTCTCCGCTACAAAGGAGCCGACGCCGCCTAAGCCGAATACCGCTACTTTTTTCTGATGGAGTGCTTGTACGGCATCCGCTCCGATTAACGCCGCCATGCGGTCAAACTGTGAGGTCATATACTTTCTCCGTTTCATTCCCCAATCTTGTTGGTATGTTTTTTACTCTGCTTTATTTTATCTTGTTCTAGCGTTTCAATTCTGGTGTTTTTCTTCCCTTACTGTCTAGAAGCCTTTACTTCTAGGGCCAAGCAGCAGCATATATTCACCACTGGGCGGGTAGAACGCACAGGCCTTTGTAGTGCATGCGTGTCATGTGCTCCTCTAATCTGATAAAACTCTCCCAATAAGATAAGCTCTGTTGATACACTCTATTTCGTTGAAACTTCCTGTTTATTATATTTTAGCACAAAAGCTTTCACCAAAGCAAGCCTATTGTCAAACCAAGTGTCTTGTTTCTCTTCACCAGACTTTCCGCATCCTTCGCCAAAAAGCTGAAGAACATTAGCAGCCGCCCTCCTGCCGGATAATTACCGGTTAACCCTTGTCAAATCGAAGTCTGAAATTGAACTAACAAAAACTCTGAATATTAAAAAAATCAAGCATAGGAAAAAAACAAAAAATATACCCCAAAAAATATAAAAATCAAGAAAGCCCTTGTAAACATAGCTTTACAAGGGCTTTCTCTTATTTTCGCCGCATAAAATGAAAATATTGTACTGAGAAATATGATTGTCAAATAGCAAAATCTACTTAATATCATGAAAAAATTAATAACTATTTCCCGAATACTAGGAAGTGACTGAAAAAGCCAGAAATAGCCTTAATCAAAAAGCTAAACCAATTTTTTCATTTCATCAAAGACAGATTGAACCTGTGGTCCAACGATAACTTGAACATTCTTTTGCGACGGTCTGATAATTCCGGCAATTTTAGTTTGTTTAATTTTCTTTTCATCAACCAATTCGTACTGCTTTACTTCTACACGCAAGCGAGTAATACAATGATCCAAATCGTCAATGTTTTCCTTGCCGCCAAGACCTTCTAAAATGATTTTAGCCATTTCCGCAAAATTCGTATCACTTCCTAAAACAACGCCCTCATCAGGATTTGCTTCATCGTCCTCTCTGCCCGGAGTTTTCAGATTAAATTTAGTAATGAAGAACCGGAAGATAAAGTAATAAATCGCAAAGAACACCAAACCCATTACGATAAGCATATACCATTGATTTGCCAACGGATTGTTCATACTTAAAATCATATCAAATAATCCGGCGCTAAAACCAAATCCTGCACGAAATCCAAATAAGGAAGCCAGCGCAACGGAAATACCGGTTAAAACTGCATGAATTAAGTAAAGAACCGGCGCAAGGAACATAAATGCAAATTCCAAAGGTTCGGTAACACCGGTAACAAAGCTAGCTAAAGCACCTGCCATAAGCAAAGAAGCCGCTACCTTTTTCTTATTGTCCTTGGCCGTATGATACATTGCTAGCGCTGCCCCCGGCAGACCAAACATCATAACAGGGAAAAAGCCAGCCTGATACATACCGACAGTGGAAATATCCCGAACTGCCAAGCCGGCTGATTTAACTGCATCTGCACCTTGTGCAAATAAATCTATGGTTTTCTGACCGTCTAAGAACAAAGGAATATCCTTTAAATTCGCCACGTCAAACCAGAATACAGAATTTAAAGCATGGTGAAGACCCGTTGGAATTAAAAGACGATTTAAAAAAGCATAGATACCCGCACCAACGGCTCCTAAGCTGACAATGCCCTGACCAAAACCGACCAAAGCGGCAAAAATAACAGGCCATGCAAAGAATAAAATTCCCGACGCAACAATAGCATAAAGAGAGGTTACAATCGGAGTCAAACGGCGACCAGCAAAGAAAGAAAGGAATGCCGGAAGCTTAACTTGATAAAAGCGATTATACGCCATAGAAGCTAGAACACCGGAAAGAATACCAATAAACGCATTATTGATCTTGCCAAAGCCTTCTGTAGCCAAAACTTCCGCCCCGCCGCGAAGCTGAGAAACGGCTCCCGGTGAAAGCAAAGTAGTAATAACCAAAAAACCAACCAAACCACTCAAAGCGGCAGCGCCATTTTTATCCTTTGACATACCATAAGCCACACCAACAGCAAATAAAATACCCAGATTATCTAATACTGCACCGCCTGACTTAATCAGAAAAGCAGCAATCGGACTACCGCCGCCCCAGCCATTCGGGTCAATCATATAGCCGATACCCAAAAGCAAGGCAGCTACCGGAAGGACTGCTACTGGTTGCATTAAAGATCTGCCCAGTCGTTGTAGATGTTTTTTCATAAAAGACCTCCTTTGATTTTAATTGTTTTGAGATTTTCTAGTTCAAGCCTTTTGGAAACTTGAAATATACATCAATAACATTTTAAATCAAAATAAACATTTTGTCAACAATATCCAAAAAAAATAGCAACAAATTATAATTCCGATATAAAAACAACAAAAGTCAGAAGTCAAAAAAATGATATTTTCAACCAGGAAAATTTAACTATTCGTTGAAAAATAAAAACTGTACTCATAAATACTGCAAAAAATACAATGCAATTTTTTCAACTTTTTCCTCATATTCTTCCACTTTGCTGTATCAACAAGGTTTTTTAATCAGTCCGTAGAGCAAAAAAAGTTTAATCAGACAATATTTATATAAAAAATATTATTCAACCCTTGATAAAAGTAAATAAAAATAGCAACATTGTTTTCGCGATGATTATTTTTTTATACTATGTCATTTCCCAAAAAGAAAAAAGAAAAGAAAAACATTAACTAACATATTTAGTTAATATGTTAGTTAATATTTAAAGAAAAAGTTACAAAACATAGAAATTATAAAAAACGGAAATTTACAGCCGCTCCATCTCCCGCAAAGCATAGAAACAGCTATTCCCCTGTAAATTCTGCAATCTCCCTAATTAGCTCCTCGTTGATCGGCAGACTGTTATCCTGATAAACCTTAAGATATTTTTGCGCGGCGACAGCATCTTGATACAGCTGCTCTTTTGCTACCTCGCTGTTTTTCAGCATATGCGTCATTTGCGGTAAAATTACCAATCGGCTTTCCGGCGCCGCCTGATGCAGCCTTTCGGCATCTACTACCTGAACCTGGCTGTCATTCGTTCCTTGCAAAATCAGGATTTTTATTTCTCCCAGCTTTGCCAGCTCCTCCGCCGGATCATACTTTATCCAGCTGATCATATAGGGCTGAACAGAGCGGCGAAACAGCGCCTGTAAAAGCGGCGGCACATCGTCTGTCGTCCTTCCGTTTTCCAGCTCTGCCAAGATCTTCCGACTGCTTTCTATCAGCTCCGCCGGATTATTGGGATTGGCACTGATCTGCTCCAAAGTGATTTCTGCAATATTTCTGCCCGCTCCGGCAAGACAAATCATTCCGTCTGCCGCTTCCTGCTGCATGGCCAGCGTGCCGACCAAGGCTCCTTCGGAATGCCCCAGCACATAGACCCTGGAAAAATGCTCATCTCCCTTCATTTTCTTTAGCAGGGCGGCCGCGTCGGAAACCAAGTCCTCTATCACCATCTTATCCTCGTGCTTTCCTGCGTCGATTACCGAAGCCGAACGGGCAATTCCCCGCTTGTCATAGCGCACACAGGCAATGCCCTTATCCAGCAAGCAAGTTGCCGCGTCCAGATAAATATCTGCCATTCCCTCTTTGGTGGAAGGACCCGAGCCACCGATAAACAAAATCGCCGGAACCTTGCCCTCTGCCTTCTCCGGCAGATTCAGCACCGCATGCAGGCTTCCCTCTCCCGCCGGAATGGAATAGTCAATTTCAGCCGCTACCACTGCCTTCCTTTTTTCCGAAAAATCTGTTATCGCCTCGGTCTGCTGCTCTACAGCCGCATTTGCCGCTTCCTTGGTCAAGGTCGCGCTCTCTTCCGTTGCTTCCTCTGCCGGCTTGTCGCCTTTGATAAAAAGTTCCGCCGGAAAATTTTCCTTTAGCCTTTGCCAAAGAGCCAATGTTTGCCCACTATCCTGATAATTAAAATACAATTGCTCGTCCTCGGTATTTTTTAGCTGAAATACCAAATAAGGAATGCTTTCTTGAAATAAATAGAGCCGAATCTTTTCTCCTCTTCTCGAAAAATTCCCTCGCAAATAATAGTTGGTAGCACTGCCTACCACCTTATAGAGCGAGCCGTCCTGAAAGCTTTCCTCCGTCAGTCGAATGCTTTCTATAGATTCTGCATTCAGTTCAATCGGATAAAGAGTCCGAGCAATGCGCAGCTCGTTTTTTTCTACCTGCATCACTGGTGCCAAAAAATCCTCAAACCCAGCAATGAAAAAACAAGCAATTAAAATAGTATATAGTACAAGTTTTGTCACGACAAATATTCTTCTGCCCTTGGGATTCCCTATATTCAGTGTCGTTCCTATCCCCACCGGCTTTTCTACCATCAGTGCCGGATTATCGGGATTGTTATACTGAAAGCTATAAATTCCGTGAAATTCATAATAACCATCCTCTTCACCGGAAATAATCGAAGAATTGGCTTGCTCCAGCAGTTCCTTTTCCTTCGCTCTGATTTTGACATATGCCAGAAAGACAATAACAATCGGCAGCAAGCTCATCCCCAAAATCATCCCAAAGAAATACCCCTGCATTTGACCTCCCGATTCCGCAAAGCGCAAGTAGAAAAAGGCCATCAAAAAAAGCAGCAGCGTCTGCGAAAAAGAAAGCGCCAAATAAGTAATTGACCACCAGCGGCGGTATTCCTGATTCAGTGCCAGATTAGTCTGACTGTCCTCTGTATATATTTTAGCCGGAGCATGACTGATTAAATAGTGAACCCCAAAGAAAAGTCCATGGATTATGAGGTTACTGATCAGCAAAATCAGCAACATATTTCCCGGATTGGCGTCGGGAAAAGCAAAAAAAATCGCCAGACTTGCCAATGCCGGCAGGATAAACAGGGCGTGCCGCGGTGTGCGCCGATTTTTTAGCCGACTTGTCATCAAATCAGCATATCGAATCGATTCCTTGACAGGCAGCCGCCAACCTTTTTCCAATTTCAGCGCCAGCAGCTTTTGTCGGTAGTGCTGCATAAGGTGCGCATAAACATACATCGGTACCAAAAAAGAAGCATAGCACAGCAACATAAAAATCAGAATATAATGCGTCAGTGAAGGAATAAGCAGGCTGCCAGCCAGAGCAAGCCCTACCGTCAACATGACCAGACCGGCCTTTTTTAAGCTTTTCTGATATTCTTTCAAAAGCTGCCCCAACTCTTCTTCTTTTTGAAATTCCTTTGGAATCGACACCAAAAGATAAAGTCCTTTGGTACCGGAATGCGCTGCCATTAGATAGCTGTAGTGAAAAGCCCCCATACTGATTAAAAAACAAAATATCAAGCTGATAAATAAAATCATGACACTCCCTCCTCAAACTGACTATAAATTTGCTGAATCGCTCCTATAAAAACCTCTTTTGAAATCCCCTGCAACAATGCCTCGGCAATTAAAAGCTGAAGCTCTGGTTTTATCTGCTTTAAAAAATCGGGATTTGAAGTAATTTTCGATTTGACGATGGTTCCCTTTTTCAGATTGCTTTCCAAATATCCCTGATGCTTTAATTCTCCATAGGCCTTATTGACCGTCATCGGATTGATTCCCAAATCCTCCGCCAGCTGCCGAACCGTCGGCAGCGGTTCGCCCATAGCAACCTCGCCTCGGGCGATTGCTTCAACGATCTGATTGCGCAGCTGGGTGTAAATTGGAATATCACTGTTTAAATTCAATGATATCATGCCAGCCCTCCTTTCTAACATTTTCTCCTGCCCTTACAGATGTGCCTTGACTCTTCTTACCCTCCGACCCCCACTTCAAACGCAGAGCAGCGCTTTTGTTGTTTTTCCTGCTCCTGATATTTTTTTGATTTTATTATGTCCTCCGCTTTTACATTTTTTACGATTCTTATGGCCTTTCGGTTCTTTCGGTTCTTTCGGTTCTTTCGGTTCTTCAAGCTCCTTGATTTTGCTACGCCTTCTGCTTTTGCCGATTTTGTCTGATTTCCCACTTCCTGACAGCTTTTCTTTGACTCCTTTGACTTTACTGCTCCTCGACGCCTTTTTTCTTCATTTTAAAACTCCTTTGAGCCTTTCTTGAATTTTCCCTTGCAAAATGGGCTGTGTAAAATTCTATTTTGTATTATTTGCATTACATTATATAATATAAATAATACAAAGTCAAGAATATTATTATAAAATATCCTACATTTTCGTCATAATTTGGTCATGCCTCCGCTTAAGTCTGCTTTATTTCAACATCTGCCGCTCTGCTATCTGTATCTCTTGAGCTTTTTATCCGCCAAAAGCTTCCTTCGGGCATACCACACAAAAAGGCTATATCTGCAAGCTTCATCACAGATATAGCCTCTTTTTCAAAGAAAAAGGAAATTACTTCGCATCTCCGGAACCCGAAGCATCGGCTTGATCAAGTCCTTGCTCGGCATTAGGGTCTTGCCCTTGCATTCCTTCATAATTGGAATCATAGCCATAGCCCTGATAACCGTTTTGACGCATCTGACCATCGTTCTGCGGATTTGCTTCAAAGCCCGAAGCTGGCTGACTATAGCCAATATTTCCGTCTGTAGGATAAGCGGGCTGCACAGAACCGCCATATCCGCCGCTTATGGGGTGTGCTCCCTGCGGATAGCCGGTATTCGCTCCGCTCTGCGCATAGTTGCCATATCCACCGCCGCTTATAGGCTGCATTCCCTGCGGATAGCCGGTATTCGCTCTACTCTGCGCAAAATCGCCATATCCACCGCTTATGGGCTGCGCTCCTTGAGAATAGCTGACGTTCATACCGTTCTGGACGAAACCACTATACCCTTCGTTTATAGGCTGCGTTCTCTGCGGATAACCGGTATTCGCACTGCTCTGTGCAGAATCGCCATATCCCTGTACTCCTTGCGGATAAGCGCCCATTACCTGCGAATCCCCTTGGGAGTTGCCATAGGGCAGGGTTCCTGCCGCTCCTTTTTTCTTTTTCCTGCCTGCCACCAAAAGAATTACAATCAGCAGAATCACAACGACAACAACTGCCACAATGATGATAATCATAGTGTTACTGCCGGAAGCTTTTGTCACAGCTGCTTCAGCCTTCTCTTGCTCCTGCGTCGCCGCGGCTGCTTCCTCCTGTTTTTCGCCCTTGGAGGACTGCGCTGCTAGTATTGGGACAAGCCTATTTTCTAATTGCTCCAAAAACTTATCCTGAAATCCCATAATATCGTTTTCATTGAAAAAATTGTCAAGCTTCGTGTAAATTTCTCCGCCTACCGTATTGGCGATCTCTTTATTATTTCCAAAATACGCAACCTCCCATTCATTCGTATCTGATACATAAAGCAAGACCACCATATTTTCCGCCAATCCTGCCGCCTGCATCAGCTGTCTATATTCCTCCAGCCACATCTCCGCCGAATCAAAGCCGGAGGTAAGAATACTTATCAGCAAGACATTCAGACCCTGCTTTTCCAGTTTGGCCAAACGATCTGCCATATCCAAATTTTCAAACAGATTGATTTCGTCGATTACATTAGAATATTTACTTTCTTTATTTTTTAAATATTTCAATATCTCAAAAATACCATTTTGATATTCAAACATTGCTTCTGCGCTGTATTCACCCTCCAGCTTTCGTGCCAAATATTTCTCCGCCGCATCCAGAACACTGCTGTTCTTTTCCCAAAACTTTTTCATCTCATCGGTCATATAAACAGCATAATTATCCTCGATCGGATCGAACAGTGTCAGCAGACCGACTGCTCCGGCTGAATTATAGCCAGTTTCACGAGGCAAATAATAGTCATAGAAGAGCTGCTCGGCAATCTCCGGCATATCATCCGCGTCTGCGCCTGCTGTATCCGTGATCATGGTAAAAAAATCAAAGGCATAATTAATGCTGAAATAGTCGGACAGCATTTCCAATCTTTTTTGTCTTTCCAGCGGCAATTCCTCTAGCTGATCCATAGTGTAATATATCCTATACTCCTCCCCCGCCAAAGGAATTGGTGCCGTTGGATCAAGAAAGTTCTCAATAGCATAAACTGCTTCTAAAATATTGTAATCATCCGTCAGCGCCTCCGCAACCTTCGCATACAAATCATTGATTTCTGCTTCCTCGTGCGGACCTGCCGCCGTTCCATAGAATTGAATGTCAAACATCTTCAAATGAGGACTGACGATTACAAATACCCCCGACTGCTCCTCACCAACACCATAGCCCTGCGAAATAAAATAATTTTCCATAAAGTGAATATATCTATCTTCACTAATATTGTCGTTCAATAAAAACACAATATTTTGACCATATCTTTCCCGCCAGGCCTCGATCTCCGCCGTTGCCTTGTAGATTTCTTCCTCTTCCACTATGTCGCCATTCAGCACCTCATTGATAACGAGAAAATGATATCTCCATGCCAAAACGATCAGACGATATATCAACTGCTTAAAATCCAGATGCTCCTGATATGTACTTCCCAAAGCCTGCTCCATAAACTCGGTTTTATAGGAGGTAAACCTATACGCTGTATGACCGGTCGGAACAATTTTCATAGTTATCTCTCCACTTGGCGCTTTATTGACATACAAAAAAAGTGAGCCAGAATCTTCGCCGGCATAACTGCCATATCCGATTTTCTCACTCAGCTCCATCGCCATCTGCATCAACTGTTCCGCCGCTGGCATGGCTGCTTCGGTTAGGAATATAGCAACTATCTCCGTCGATTCATTATTGTTATGGTACAAGGTTTCATTGATGCTCTGCTTTTCCTCCTCCGTCAATACATTTCCCTGATCAATCACATAGCTGACCTCCGCCTCCGTCGCAAATACCCGAACCGGCAGCAGCGCGCTCAGAAGCGCCAGCGCCAAAACAGCGGCAATCCCTTTTTTCATAAAAATACTTAGTTTTTTCAACATAATTCCTCCTTCTCTCCCTTGTTTTTGTTCTCAAACACCCTCGCCTTTCCTCGGAAAGGCATTTTCCGTCTTTTCCCTGCAAAAGCCTTTCGACTTGTTTTATTTTTTGTCGCTTTTTATCCATAAAAAAACGGAAAATATAAATTTATTATACTATTTCCCAGCTTTTTTTCAAGAAAAAAAGCCGGATTTTCCTATTTTATTTTAAAAAAACAGGAAAATCTACCATTTCTGATAATGTCAAAAAGAAAAAAGCAGTTATTCTAAAAATAAGGCTCTATCGCCCCTAAGCAGTACAAGCGTTCCAGATTTCTGCCGTTTGTCGGAAATCACCGCAGCTTCCGTCAAAACGGAGAGAATAAAATTTGATTGTCCGAGGGCTTTCTCTGTTCAGCCTAAAAAAAGAACAATAAAACCCCTCTCATCCTGAAATTGTTATTCCCGCTTCTTCTCTCCATGCCAATTGGCTCCGGTAAAACATAACCGAAAATCCCCGTAGCCAGCGTCCGAAAAATGATAAATTCCCTCCTTGCAGACCGCAGTACAGCAATTCTTGCTGATAAAAATCAAATTCCACATCCTGCGCCTGCTATGGCTCGACCAAAGGGGAAAGCTGCTTTTCCCCTCCTGCCTTCGCTTACCACCAAATCGGAAGCTCCTGCACCATTTCCGTCGTCATAGAATATTCTTAAAATTCAAAATCTGAAATATTAATTTTCTCTTAAATAAATCCGAATGTGTAAACTGTGGATAACTCTCTTTTTTGGGCACCGCTTCTTTTCCGCTGCTATTTTAAAACAGCAAGACAAGAAACCCTTTTAAATAAAGGGTTTCTTTGGCTCATCCCTGCTTTTGCTGTTTCCTTTCTATTCTTTATCAACAAGCGACTTGTGGATAAGTTGTATTTTTTCATTTCTTCTGTTGCTACTTGTCAAGGACTTTTTAATCAAAATTATCTTTTTTTTCGTCTGATTTTCTCCGAAAATCCCTCAGCATTATTCTTGTCAACTTATCTTGCATTGTTTCCCTCGCATTTTCATTGAAGCGGACAATCACCTCATAGGTGGTCTTTCCAATCTTTCTCTTTGTGCTAATGCTTTTTTTCTATGCCGAATTTGTTATCTGACAGAGCGAACCTGCTCAACGCTTTCATCCATGATGTTCTCTGCAAAATGTCCATCCTGATCCAATGATGAAAAAAGAGCAAGTAGTTTTTTACATTCCTCTTCTTGATATAATCCATTCCTTTGATTTATTTTGTAAATTCCAGAGCTTATGATAAAGTCCCTCTTTCTTTAATAGCTCTTCATGATTTCCTTCTTCCGCAATTCTTCCTTGATCTAACACAATAATATGATCCGCATTTTTTATTGTTTTTAACCGATGAGCAATCATAACTACCGTTTTATCCTTTACCAGGTTTGATATTGCTTTCTGAACCAATACTTCGTTCTTTGCATCTAAGCTTGAAGTAGGCTCATCTAAAAGTAAAATCGGTGCATTTTTAAGAATGGCTCTGGCTATTGATATTCTTTGTTTTTCACCGCCTGACAGTGTAGAGCCGCCTTCTCCTACAATCGTTTCATAACCTTCCGGCAGCCTTTCTATAAACTCATGACAGCCTGCCAATCTTGCAGCACGAATCATATCTTCTTCTCCTGCATTCTCATTTCCAAAAATGATATTTTCTCTTATGGTTTCATGAAAAAGATACACATCCTGTAGCACCATGGAAATCTGTTCCAACCAATTGTCAGGATTAATCTCATTTAAAGGAATGTTACCTATTTTTATATTGCCTTCCTCAACATCCCAAAACCTTGCAATCAATCTCAGCATTGTTGATTTACCGCTACCACTTGGACCTACAATTGCCGTAAGAGAATTTTTCTTAAACGAACAAGATACGTCGTGAATAATATTTTGACCTTTTAAATATGAAAAACTGACATTTTCAAAATGAATATCCTCCATATCTTCTACTTTTTTTGTTCCAAACAGTTCTTTTGTTTTCATAACATTGTCAATTCTGCTCGCACTTACATAATGTGTCCTGAGTACCGCAGTATACCTAATCCAAGTCAAAAGAGGGCTTATAATTTTAGTGCCGATGATAATAATGCTCAAAAACGAAGCTAAGCCTATTTCACCGCCAAGCAACAGATAAGAACCGACAAAACACATGAGCGGAAGTCCTCCTCTTGCAAATGTCAGCGCTAAGCCTAAAAGAGCGCCTCCTACCGTTTCACCTTTTATACTGATCTCCATTAAATGTCTGTATGCTGCTTGAAGCTTCAAAAAACCTTCTCCTATTTGATTATAGCTTCTGAGGATTTTCATCCCCGAAAGATATTCATTTAATCCCTCCGCGGTATCATCCTTCGCAGATCGGAGCTGGACGCTCAAACGCCCGAATACTTTCATTGATATAACGATGATAACCCCCGAAACAGGTATTGTAATATAAAAAGCAAGAGCCATCTTGGGATTAAAATAAAATAGAAATACAGAAGTGACGATACAAGAGAAAACAACCCCGAAAAGACCGGTAAAGCTTCCTACCATGCTTTGTTCAATCGCTAAAAAATCTCCTGTAAAAGTATTGATAAGCTCACCTGAACGCGTTTTAGAGAAAAAGCCAAGAGGAAATCTTTTGATTTTTTGAATAAATTCTTTTTTATTGTCCGTAGAATGGATTGCCCCCGGAAGAAACAATCTTAAAAAGGTAAGCGTACTGACAGCCAGCTGTAATAAGAATAAACCTAACATCCATAAGGTGATATTCCAGTATCCGTTATCAAAAATCCTTCCCGGATTTTCAAAGTGTTCTATAAACAGATTAATGGCAAAATAAATGGCGATAGCCGGAAAGGTCATCGTAAATCCTTCCAAAAAATGCCATGCCGCCGGTTCGATCACCTGTTTTGGATGACCCATGGTAAATTTTCTTATGATTTCTCTCACTATTGTTCCCCCGCCTTTCTCTCGATCTCCCAGCTTTCCGCTTCAAACTGTAAGTCCCATAAGCTCTTATACTCTCCGTTTTTTTCTAAAAGTTTTTCATGAGTGCCTTCTTCTACTATTTTGCCCTCTCTTAAAACAATAATATTATCCGCCTCCATAATACTCCTTAACCTATGGGCAATCACAATAACCGTCTTATCCTTGATTAAATTTTTAATGGCTTCTTGAATCAAATTTTCATTCTCCGCATCGGTATAAGCTAACGCTTCATCTAAAATTACAATTTTAGAATCTTTTAAAAATGTTCTGGCAATGGATATCCTCTGAGCTTCTCCACCGGACAGTTTTATATTACCGCTGCCTATTATCGTGTCATAGCCATTCGGAAGCTTCATTATAAATTCATGGCATCTTGCTTTTTTTGCCGCTTTTATTATTTCCTTCTCGGAAACATCTCTATTCATTGAAATATTGCTCTTTACCGTATCGGAAAAAATATGAGTATCTTGAAAAACAAAGGCTATTTTTTCCATTAAATCCTTTGTATCAATCGCTCTTATGTCCTTCCCGCCGATTTTTATACTTCCTTCATCGACATCCCAAAAACGCAAAATCAACTGTCCTATTGTAGACTTTCCACTTCCCGATTCCCCGACTAAGGCTGTCATTTCCTTCTCTCTGCATACGAGAGAAACTTTGTCAAGAGCAAGCTTCCTCAAAGGATTGGCTTCACTCTCATAAGAAAAGGAAACATGATCAAATGTAACATCACTTCCCTCTATTTCATCTGAACTATCCTTAATTGCAAGAGCCGTTTCATTTATAATATTTTCAATTTGAAGAAGTCCCGCTTTAGCAAGGTTTATTTGAGTAGCATAGTCAATACAGGTTAAAAGAGGCTCATATAGAGCCGGTGCAATAATAAGAGCCATAATAACAGCTAATACAGTGGACTCCGTCGGGCTATTCCATATCAACAGCCCTCCTATAGGAGCTACAAAAGTTAAAAGAGAGAGAATCATGCTTTTATACATGCTCATTGGAAAAGCTGCCTTTTTATAATTTGTAATTTCCCAGCGAAGACTTTCATCAAGGTGGTTTTCAAGACTCTTTAGCATACCGCCTGCTTTGCCGAACAGCTTCACTTCCGCCATTCCTTTTATATATTCAGAAAAACTGCTTGTGATGTTCCCTGAAGCTTTCATATAGCTTTCATAGCTTGCTTTTGCATTCTCACTTCCAAATATCATAAACTGAAAAAGAAATGCAATCACAACAGATACAAGGACGGTAATTGCCATAATTATATTCAGATAACCGATGCCCACAAAAAGCAATAACAACACAGCAAATGAACCTATTAAGTCCGGCAGCATATGAGCGATGATTCCTTCCATCTTTTCAATATTTTCATCCATAATTTTTTGAATACTGCCGCTTGTATTCTTTGAAAAAAATCCTATCGAAAGCCTTCCTAAATGCTCCATCAGTTTCATTCTATAAAGATATAAAGTTTTAAAAGCCATTTTATGACAGCCCAAACCACCAAAAAAAGTAAACATCAAATTAAGCAAAATAGCAATCCCTGCAATCACAATCCACAGTATGATTATTTCTCTATTCTCCCCCTTGGATGTCAAAAAAGCTTTGCTTATAACATATACAGATAAATATGGCACAGCATTACATATCATACCTATAACAGACAAGCAAATGCTGAATATAAGAAATAGTTTCCCTTCATTGGAATAGTAAAAAATATGTTCCAATATCCCTTTCGATTTTTTATTCAAAAGAACAACCCCCTTCATTTAAAATATGGTTAGGAAAGACTAACTTTATTTTAACTTATTCGATATCTCTTATCAATGCAAAAAATCTTCAAATACAGCAGGCTATTTTTTATATTCCTTGAATTATAGATGTCTGCATGATATAATTGTCTTTAAATACAACAGAAAAAACTTCAAAAAAAGAAGGGGTGCTTATGAGGACGCTCGAAGATTACTGGAAGGATTTTGAAAATTTCGGTTTTATAAAACACTCTAAGGTAGGAAGAACTGATTTTATCTTGTCCGATAAAAAAGGCGAAGGCGGTTTTTCTATTCTAGGAGATACTTCGTCATCTATGGTAACAATTAGTGATTGTACACTTTATACGCCTTTTGTAGTCAAGGAATATATTAGCGAACGAATCATTG
>JBGZBY010000062.1:0-42364 GCA_041844915.1 Eubacteriales bacterium | reverse complement strand
AGGAATTGGAATAATTTCTTCGGTTTGACTGATGTTCGGGGTTTTGGGTCTGTTCGGCGCATATTCATCGGATAAACCCATCTGCGAAAAAGTTGCCAAGAAAATTTTTGCTTCCGCCAGCTTTTTCTTACCCTCGGCTAAAGAAGCGGCTTGAATCACCTTATCGCCAATTCGGCTGGCTTTGTCGGCAAAAAGCTCAATTGCCTCGGTCTGCCCCTTTATGCTCTGAAAGGATGAATTTTCCAGCAAAGTGTAAAGCGTCGCCTGACGCGGAAAGAAGCGAAGCTGTTCCGCCTTCACATTTTTCAAATAAAGACCTTTCATTTTATTGTCCGCAGAAATCAAAATTACCCGACTGCTTTGCAAATTTTTCAGCGCTATCTCCCCCGCCCGAAGAAAGAGGAAGCCCTTTGACGAAGCAACATCCTTTTCTTCGTATTCGCCGGATTGGTCGATATAGCCTGTAATCATATTGTCCAGCAGAACCGCCAGCTCCCCTCTGGTCAAAGTTTTTTTCGGATGTATCCTGTCGTCATAGCCCTTCATAAAGCCATTTTTCGCCATGGCAAGCATGGCTTCTTTCGCCCATGCGGCAATTTCTCTCTCATCCGCAAAGCTAGCTTCTCCCTCGCCTTCCTCCAACGGAAAAATGCGCGCCAGAATCAGCGCCGCCTCCTGACGGCTGACGGCTTCCTCCGGCCTTAGCCTTCCGTCGCTCCCCAAAAGGATTCCCTGTTCCACCAAGGTCAGGATTGCCTCTTTGTAAAAGCTCTCCTTTACATCCGAATAGCCGATTGTCGTATGGCTTCTTTCCATCCGCAGCAAGCGATTTAGAATAACCGCCAGTTCTCCTCGCGTGACAGGGTCATTCGGACGAAATTGATTCTGATAACCCTCCAAAATTTCTCGTTCGCTCCAAAGCCGAATTGCCCGACTGGCAAAATGCCCCTCAATATCGGTATATTCCCTAGCCTGAGCCGCAACAGAAAACAGAAAAATAAGAGAAATCACAATTCCTCCTATTATTGAATAATACCTTAGTTTGTACATTCCCTTTCTCGCCTTTCTCCGCTTCCGCCGCTATTTTGCTTTTTTCTGTCCATCTCTTTTACGAAGCTTCTTCCCTGCCGAAAAAGCTTCCTCCTGCATTTTTTAAAATCCTTGCAGAATGGACCATGCCGCAGAAGCTATAAAATCATATTTGCAGTTGCATATCATTCGCATTATATAAAATATTATCTCCATTGTCAAGATACTCTTGACAACTCAATGAATTTATGGTATTTTTTAAACATAGAAAATGTTTTGTTTTCTATATCAAGTTTTTAGACAGCATCGGCTGTCAGCTTCGGGGGTATGGCGCAGCTGGGAGCGCGCTTGAATGGCATTCAAGAGGCCAGGGGTTCAAGTCCCCTTATCTCCATCGCAAATACTTTTTAAAAAAGCGCTTCCTTTGCGAAGCGTTTTTTTGTACCATCTCTATCCTAGGCCTTCCCCGACAAATCACAACCGCCGACAGCTGTTTTTGAGAAATGACCCGATGTGTTCCCTGACTAAGGAGGTTGCTATGAATCGTATTATCACTATCAGCCGTCAGTTTGGCAGCGGCGGCCACGAAATTGCCAAGCGTCTGGCAGAGCGTCTAAAGCTTCCCTTTTATGATAAGGATATTCTGCGTATTGTAGAAGAAAAAACCCACTATTCCGAGGAATATCTGCGTGAAAATGAAGAACAGGTTCCCTCTCTTTTAAACGGACCTTTTTACGGAAGCGGCCATACCTCTTTTTATCCGCAGGTATCTACTGACAAGGTCTTCTTTTCTATCAGTCATGTCTTAAAGGATATTGCCGAAAAAGGCCCCTGCATCATCGTCGGGCGCTGCTCGGACTATGTGCTTCATGATTTTAATCCGCTGAATTTTTTTATCTATGCCTCTATGGAATCAAAGATTGAACGAAAGCTGTCGCTGCTGCGGGAAAACGACGAGCCTATGATTTCCGCCGACGAGATGAAAAAACAGGTTCGCTATGTGGATAAGCAGCGGGCAAAATACTATGAATTTTACACGGATCAAAAATGGGGACAACCGGCAAATTATCATTTATGCATAAATACTTCTTCTCTAAGCATTGATCAAGCCGTCGAAATCCTATATTCCTATGCTCGGCTGGTAAGCCCCTAAAGCAAAGAAGCAAACGCAGCAAAGCGCTTGCTTCCTTTGAAAGCGGCTTTTAGAGGGAAAATACATTTTTTCTAAAAATAAAAAAGGAAATCCGATTTTTTTAGAGAATGTATATATATCCTAACAAATATACCTGACCATGAACGCTTCCTCTGCAATCGCACCAAAGGGCAGCGAAGCAGATGCCATCTGGCATATACGCGTTCCATGCATGCAGCTTAAAATCTTTACATTATATTTTGACAAATCAGGAGGTAAATGATTATGATAAGAGTAGTCACAAAGGCGACGGGAGAAGGCAAAAGCAAAAGCTTAATCGCGATGGCAAATGAAAATTTAAAAGTAACCAACGGACATGTGGTATTTATTGATAGCGACGGCTCTCATATGTATGAATTAAAGCATCAGGTTCGTTATATCAGCACTTCTGATTTTCCGATCGACAATCACAATGAATTCTTCGGCTTCCTCTGCGGAATCCTCTCTCGTGACAGCGACATCAGCGATGTTTATGTTGATGGCCTTCTTAAACTGGCTAATTTAAGCCAAATTGATAATCCTGAAAAATTCGTAGAAAAACTAAAGCTTGTTGTCGATAAATTTGGTATTAATCTTACGCTTGGAATCGGCTGCGCCTTTGAAAAGTTGCCCGCTGTTTTTAAGGAATTTGAACAGGCAGAATAAGCTACAAGCAATAAAACGCGGAAAACAGCAATATTTTCTACACGCCTAAAATATTCGTAAAGATATACATAAAAACACTTGTAAAAGCGCACATAGGGATACGCGTAAAAACGCATGTGAAACACAAGCGCAAAGAAAAAAGACTATGGATCTACTGTTTGCGCTGATTTTCAAAAATCAGACTGAAAAAACTGTTTTTTGGGAAATCGGCGCGGATTATGCCGAACCATAGTCTTTTTTTATGGTTTGTCATGTTTATTTGAGGGCAGCCGCTCCGCCGCTAACAGTCCTCAAAAATGTCATTCACAGCAAAAAGGCGAACCCTCGTCCGCCTCTTGTTCATCCTATTTTATAATTTACCGAATAATTTCACGCCATTCCAAATCACCGCGTTCCAAAGCCTTAATCAAAAGCTCTGCTGTAGCTAAATTCGTCGCCACCGGAATATTATGCATATCGCACATAGATACAATCGTTGAAATATCCGGCTCATGAAGCTGCTTCGTAATCGGATCCCGTAAAAAGATAACCATGTCGATCTCATTATGAGATATCCTTGAACTAAGCTGCTGCTCTCCGCCTAAATGACCGGCCAAATACTTGTGAACCGATAAATTCGTAACATCCTCAATCAATCTGCCAGTCGTACCAGTACTGTACAATTCATGCTTATGCAGGATATTACGATAGGCAATGCAAAAATTTTGCATCAACTTTTTTTTGGAATTATGCGCCACCAATCCTATTCTCATGTTCCACCCCTCTTTCTTCAAAACAAGACGGCTGGGATGTCAAAGCCTGTTGACCTTCCCCTTATGCTTCGCAAATCCGCAGTCCTACCCCACTGCGACTTGGTTTTTTCACCCTGTTCTGCACTCCTTTGCGCAGAACCTGTCAAAGCTCATACCACTCAATGCAAGCCCTGACCTTGCAGCCAAAATTAATATACCTCAAATTCGCCCTTTCTTCTCATCAGCTCCGTCGTCCGCTGCATGCTGATATTTAAAATCAAGCCCATGATTATCATATTGCTCCATAAGGAGCTGATACCATAGCTGACATATGGCAAAGGCAGACCTGTGTTGGGAAGAATTCCCGTAGTTACCCCAATGTTAATAAAAATCTGTGCCGTCAGCATCCCCACATAGCCCATACCGATCAAACGACCGGTCATATCCGGACTGTCCTTGATGATCAATAAAATGCGAATCAATAAAAACAAAAATAGTGTCAAAAGAACCATACAGCCTACGAATCCAAATTCCTCGCCAATAATGCTGAAAATAAAATCCGATTCTGGCACCGGCAAATAGTCGTATTGATGAAGCTTTCCCTGATAAAGTCCTTTTCCCGTAAGCATACCCGACCCTATTGCCTGCATGGAATTGATAGTCTGATAGTAAATATCCGGAAAATCCTGCGGATGCAGCATCGCCATAACCCTTCGGTATTGGTTGCCGCTCAGCAAAAGCTGATCCGGTCTTTGAATATAGCGAAACAAAAAATACGCTCCAGGCAAGACAATGGCAAAGGCAGCTGCAATATACCGATAGCTAAGCTTAGCTCCATAAATCATTACCGCAAACAGCACGACAAACACCATGCTCGTCGATAGATCCGGCTGCTTTAAGACCAACACAAACGGTATCCCAATCAGCCCCAGTGAACCTAAAATAACTAAGGGATGGTTGATCTTCTCTTTAAAAAGATCAAAATACTTTGCCAAAACAACAATCATAAAAAGTTTGCCGAATTCGGAGGGCTGAATTTGAAAGCCAGCAATGGCAAGCCATCGTGTTCCGCCGTATTTGGATTCCCCAAATTTCCAGACTGCCAGCAAAAGCCCCAGATTCAACAAATAAATCAAGGGCGACAGCTTAGAAATGAAATGATAGTCCACAAAGGTAGCTAACAGCAGCAGCACAAAGCCTGTTCCAAACCCTAAAAGCTGCCTTTTAACATAATAATCCGTTCCATGCGTGGCGCTGCTGATTGCAACAATGCCGATTCCGACAATTGTCATTACCAGCAAAAGGCTCAGCCAGTCGAAACGCCGAATTTGATACTTCTTAAACATTATCTGGGCTTATGGATATTTTTGATCGGTATGTTAGCAAACAACGCCGGTACGGGAGAGTTTGACATATCCGATTCGGTTGTCCCGATCTTAATATCCATTTCTCTTTCATCATAATCCATGTATTTCTTTATTACTTCCAAAATATCGGCTCGAATCATTTCTAGCAGTTCGGTGTTGCAGTCCGCCCGATCATGGATCAAAACCAGCTTTAAACGATCCTTGGCAATATCCTTCGAGGTGTCCTTTTTCTTAAAAAAATCCATAAATCCCATACCGCACCTCCTAATTCCCCTTGAACGCATTGACAATCCGCTGGAACAGACTCTTTTGCTCAAACAGATTGAGGTACTCCACCTCATTGCCCATGATTCTCTGCGCAATGTTCAAATACGCTCTGCCTGCCAGTGAATTTTCAAATTTCAAGACAATCGGATCTCCGGTATTGGTAGAGATAACAACATTTTCATCGTCCGGCACTACGCCGATCAGGTCAATCGCCAAAATTTCAACTACATCGTCTACCGACATCATTTCACCGCGTCTGACCATATCTGGACGCAGACGATTGACAATCAGACGATTGTTTTTGATTTCATTTGCCTCTAATAAGCCAATAATGCGATCGGCGTCGCGAATCGCCGAAATTTCGGGAGTGGTGACAATCAAAGCCCGATCAGCTGCGGCAATCGAATTTTTAAAGCCCTGCTCAATTCCTGCCGGCGAATCAATAATGACATAGTCAAATTCTGCTCTCAGCTCCTCGGTAAGCTTTTTCATCTGCTCTGGGTTGACCGAATCTTTATCCCTTGTCTGAGCCGCCGGAAGCAGATAAAGATTTTGATTTTTCTTATCCCGAATCAGCGCCTGCGCTACCCGGCAATTGCCTTCGACAACATCGACAATATTATATACGATTCTGTTCTCCAAGCCCAGCACCACATCCAGATTGCGCAATCCGATGTCGGCATCGACAAGCACTACTTTTTTGCCGCTTAACGCAAGCCCGGAGCCAATATTGGCAGTGGTCGTCGTTTTTCCTACTCCGCCTTTACCGGATGTTACTACAATTACTTCACTCATTTTCTACTCCTTATGCTTATAGCTCCAAATTTTTACTAATGCTGTGAGAAATCGGCTCAATGGCGATTTGCTGAGCATGAACATATGCGATCATCGGATCGCCGCCAGCCCCGCCGCCAGCCTCAAAGCGACCATAGATATTATTAATCTGCAAAAGCGTCGGACGCATCTCTATGGCAAAGACAAACGCATTTTGCTTGCCGGAAAGCCCGCAATTGACTACGCCTCTAAGCTTTCCCAAAACAATGACACTGCCGCTCGCACTGACAATCGCGCCGTTATTGACATCTCCCAAAATAACCAGCGCCGTTTCCGCCGACAGGCTCTGTCCTGATCGAAGTGTGCCATTATGAAAAGTAATCCCCTTTGCCTGCGCGTCTACCAAAAGCTGCTGCAATTCCGTGAGCCTTTCAGCCAACACAGCGTATTCCTTTTTCCCATAATCCGACACCGAAATAATATTCATTTTGGAAAAGCTCCGAATGACCTCTAAAAGCTCATGCTTTTCCGTTTCGGACAATACCTTGCCGGAAAATTCCAAAGCAATCTCGGCATGGTCAAAATATCCGTTTGCCTGAACCAATTTCTTTTGTAGGGCGGAAATCATATCCGATAGTCCGGCATTTTCCTCCACATGGAGAATAAGACCGTCCTGACTTCCCTTGATGGAAATCGCTTCTTTGCTCATAAGGACTTAACCCTCGCTTTCTAAATCCATTTCTGCTCTCTCTTTGCCGTCAGACAAAAACAAAAGCCGCGCTCAAAAACACATGGGAAAAATTCTTTATTCCCATTATACATAAAAACATTTCGTTTGTATAGTTATTTTTCAAATTCTCCGTATTCTTTTTCCAGCTCATAATAGTAGGCATAAATATCCTTTGCCACCGCTCCGGTGATTCCTACCGAGGAAATCAGCGGTGTGCTGCCGAAGGGCAAGGTAACCACCACGGCAATTTCCGGATCCGACATCGGTGCCAGCGATACATACACCGAGTGATCGGCACGCAAGGTCGTTTGCTGCGCCGTTCCCGTTTTTCCGCCAACCTCTATCGGAAAGCCTCGAAACACACCAACTCCCGTTCCGTAGGAGGAAAAATTTACATCCCTCATGCCCTCGTAAACAGCCTGAAAGGTTTCCTCGGGAATACCGGTTTCCACTTCTATTTTCGGAGCCTGCTTATAATAAATGCTTCCATCCGCTTCATTGATCTGATGAATCAAGGTCAGGTAATAAAGCGTACCGCCGTTGCCCACCGTATTCATATAGCGCGCTAAATGAACCGCCGAATAAGCATTCTGCTCCTGCCCCATGGCTGCGGTCGCCGGATTGGCAATATGCTCGGCCGGATTCAAGCTGCCCGGCGAAATCGGCATAGCCTCCGGCAGCTCAATCCCCGACAGCGTTGACAAGCCGAACATCTCTGTATATTTACGTAAAACCTCGTCACCTGCCATTGGATCATAAGTCCCCTTTTCCGTAGCCAGTCGATAGCCAATTTCATTGAAATACGAATTGCAACTGACGCCCAGCGCCCGACGCAAAGAGATATTACCATGACTGCCGCCCAGCGAGCCGATCCAGCAGCTGATATGCGGAGTCAGCTTAGTAAAAACACCGGTGCAGGGCAATAAGGTATTTTTATTAATAAGCCCCTCCTCCAAACCGGCGATTGCCGAAAGCACCTTAAAGGTCGAGCCTGGAGCCGTTCTCCCCTGTGTCGCTGTCGGATAGAGCGGATTGGATTTATCATTTAAAAGCTTCCGGTAGTAGTCATTATCAAACTGATTTACCAAACGGTTGTTATCGTAGCTAGGATACATTGCCAGCGCCAGCACTTCGCCGGTGTTGACATCAGTAACGACCGCTGCTCCGGTACAAGGGTCAAGCGCAACCTGCGCCGGCATCAGCTTCAAATTGCCAATCAGCTGCTTCATAAATTCCAAAGGGCTTAATCTGCCGGAACGAAGAAGCTGAACCGTCGCATCGTCAATTTCAACAATCCCCTGCTCCCCCAGTAAAAGTGATAGCTCCCAATAGGGAAGCAGCTCCTTATCCAACATCTCAATAAAAAGCTTTTTATCAAATGTAAAATTCACCGAATATTTTTCCATAATTTTTTCAGCACTGATCTCTTGGTAACTGTATTCTGCTAGAATAAAGCCTTCTTTAAAGTAAAATTCCAAAAGTCCCTTAAAGCTAATGGCATTTTGCTCAAAATCGGCATAGCCCGTAGTTTTCTTGTAGTCCTTGCTCAAAATCCCATCCTGCACAAGTGCTTCGAGATAATATGCCCAAAAATCCTGTAAATCCGTATTGGCGGGAATATCTGAATTTTCCAGCGCCCTGCGAATTTTCTCTAACCGCTTTTGTTTATAGCTTTGCACCGCTTTGTTCAGGGATGCCTGATAGGTCTGGTTTTCTCCCTCCGGCGCCGCCTGTAAAATACGGTTTAGATCAATGGTACTGTTTTCCACCAGGTTGATGTAGGCATCCTTTAAAAGAGGCGCCGTCCGATCCTTGTTTTGTCCCGCTTTCAGCACCAGTCTGGTTTTTATAATATTTGCCATCTGCCGCACCAAAATATCTTGAGTTTGAATCTGCAATTCCTTATCAATGGTCAGGAAAATATTTTTTCCACCCCTAGCCTCGACTGTATCAAGCACCTTTTTAATTCTGCCCAAGCTATCGACCTCCACCGTCTGATAGCCTTTGGCGCCATGCAACATCAGCTCCATGCTTTTTTCAATCCCAATCCTGCCAACCTGATCCTCTCGACTGTAGCCGTATTCTTCATATTCCTGAAAGGTTTCTTCATTGATCGAGCCAATATAGCCAATGATATGGGAAAAATATTCCGGATAAAAATACACGCGGTTGTAATCCTCTACAATCTGAAAGCCGGGCAGCTTTTCTCTGTTTTCCTGAAGCTCCGCTAGGGTCTCTGTTTTAATGTTTCGAGCTATTTTTTCCGGAATAAACTTATAATAGCCGTTCGCCCAAATGGCATAACGCAGCGAAATCAGATAAAGACTTTCCTCCGGAGAAAGCTCTGCCAGCCATTTGTCATACTCGGCTTCCTCCTTGAAGGAATTTTTAAACCAGCGCCAGCCAAGCTCTGCGATTGCCTGACTGGCCGAACCGCTTTCTGCCTTCAATTCCAAATCCTTTTGAAATCTGGCTATCCTAGCCTCACTAAGCTCCGCCTTATAACGAAATTCCTTGTCCTCATCCAAAAATATGGGGAAATCAATATTCAAAAATTCTCCATTGCGAATCATAATACGGGAAAAGGTAAGCAGATCCTCAAGCTGATTTTTGGTATAAACGCCGGTATCATAGGTAACGCTGTAGGCGATCTGGTTTTCGGTCAGCGGAACTCCATTGCGGTCAAAAATATTGCCTCGTCGCCCGTCGAGCGCCACCTCGCGCAAAACCTTTAATTCAAATTCATCGTCAAATTTTTGTCCATTGACAATCTGCATTTGAAAAAGACGGGCAATCAAAACGCTGAATGCAAAAACGATAACAAAAAGCAACACCACCATTCGATGGGTCACCAAAGAAAGAAGGAATTTTAAAATTTCTTTCATTGCAGCTCACTCTCTTCTTGATTTTTTTCCAATTTCAGAAATTTTTGATGCACAAAAACAAACAGCCGGTAGAAAATCACTCCGACCAAAACCGTATATATCGTATCCGGCAGAATGATTCTTCCCAGAAAATAAATAAAGTCCAAATTGCCTCGGAATAAATATCCAATAACATAAACCACCAGATTGTAGCCGATATCCGCTAAGGCGATAATCAGCAGAGGAAACATAAAGTTTTCCTTAGAAAACACATAGTAGGTCTTACCGGTCAAAAGGCCGATACAAGAATACAGAAAAAAATTCGAACCGAGCCTTGGACCAAAAAAAATATCCATTAAAAGCCCCAGCGGCGCTCCAAAAGCCAAGCCATAGTATTCTCCCCGCAAAAAGGCAATCAGGGTAATCGACACAATGATAAAATTGGGTCGAATCCCGTTGATCGCCCCCCAAGTAAACACTGTGGTCTGCAAAAAATAAATCAGTCCTATCAAAAGGACGCAAACAGCTCCCCGTTTCATTCCTCATTCTCCGCTTCTCCGCCCTCGCCGATGATGACCAGCACCTCCTCTAAGTGCTTAAAATCAACAGCCGGCTCCAAGACGGCGGTTTTTGACAATTTATTGGGATTGACATTGATATCCTTCACCGTGCCGATCAGGATGCCGGGAGGATAAATTTTACCCAAATGAGAGGTTACGATCTCATCGCCGATAATTAAATGAGTATCCTCCGCCATTTGCTCAATCAGCGCCATTCCCTCCTGTCCCAAGCTTTTGCTGCCGGAAACCGTACACAAATCAGAGGTTCTAAGAATTTTTGCGCTAATGCCGGACAACTCGTCAATCAGGGAAATTACTGTGGAATCCAGCTCTCTTACCTGAATAATCTTGCCAACCAAGCCGTTGCCGGCAGTAACCACCATGTCAACCTTCATCCCATGTGCGCTTCCTTTATCTATCACAAAGGTTTCGTACCAGTTGCCCGGATTTTTTCCGATCACTCTGGCACCGGTTTTGGGATAATCAGCATAGCGCTTGTCCAGCTGATACAATTCCCTTAAACGATCCAGCTCGTTTTTTTCCTGCTCCAAAAGCTTTTTTTCGTAGCGCAAAGTGTCAATTTGCTTTTTAAGCTCTTCATTTTCCGCCTGCAAAGCCTGCAAATCCTTTACATCCTCCCACGAGCTGTTCAAACGCCCCATCAGCTCATGACCGATCTTTTGAATCGGTGTTGCAAAAAAGGAAATCGCATTGCCCAGAAAGCCGGAATTACCGTTGGTTAAAAAGCTCATCAGCAATGCCAAAATTCCTAAAATAATAATTATATTTTTTATCCTCTTCGGTTCTTTCATTTTCGGAAGGTATCCTTTTCTATATCAAATCCTCATCCCAAATCGTCAGTAAAGCCCTCTCTGCTTCAGGCTGACAAAACAGCCCCTGCCAATGATGATATGGTCAAGCAGGGAAATATCCATGAGCTTAGCAATTTCATTGCATTTCCTAGTAATCATAATATCTTCGTGCGACGGCTCCGGATCTCCGCTGGGATGATTGTGCATAAAGACCACCGCCACCGCCGCATTTTTCAGCGCATATTCAAATACCTCGCGGGGACTAACCAGCGAGCGGTTGACCGTGCCGACAAAAAGATTGCGATCTGCCAGTATTTCGTTTTTGGTATTCAGTAAAATCACTTTAAAATGCTCCTGTGGCAAGGCGCTCATTTCCGCCATATAATATTCCGCTATTTCTCTGGGACTGCCAATACGGTAATAATTCTTTCCCTTTTCCTTCTGATAACGCTTGGCTATTTCAAGAATCGCCTTGAGTTGAATCGACTTGACCTTACCGATTCCTTTGATCTCTTGCAGCTCTGTCAGAGTCCTTGCACCGATTCCACGAAAGCCCTGTCCGTCCTTTAAAATTTCCCTCGCCAGGTCCAGCGGGGATTTTTCTCTTGTTCCCGTGCGCAAAAGAATCGCCAGCAGCTCTACATCCGTCAGCTTCTCCGCACCATGCTCCAGCAGCTTTTCATAAGGCATTTCACATGCCAGTAAATTCATCATATCGCTTTCCCTTCTCCTCCTTTTTTGCCGATACTGCGCAAAAAATAAAGCTTTTTAAATTAAAATGTTCCTCACATGGGGGATAAAAGAAATAGATATGCCTTGAAGGTAATTGTAACATATCTGCTTATAAAAAACAATATCCGCCACCGAAGATATTTCCCTGGTCAATTCTTCCTTAATTCCCAAAGTATACTCTCATTTTAAAGTCAGAGCTGAAATTCTCTTAAAAACGGCAGCTGCATACCGGTCAATTCTCAGCGTATGCTCCGGCCTAAGGTCGGATGAAAAGCCGGCTTTAGAAGCAGCGCTATCTTTACTGGAATGAAGTGCTAAATCGCCATTGAACTCAATTCCAGCGCCGTCACGAGCAGATTTTTCAAATCGACGGGACGCCAATTCCCGACTATGAAAAAATGCATTAAAATCCGCTCTATCTCTATGTAACCGGACTTACCTTTACACTTGTCGCCATGACGGTTTTTGAAATTTATGAGGTAGTCGGAAAAGGCGCGCCTACGATTCGTATTGCCGCTCTCTCCGGCGCATCTGACTTGGGACATATCCTCTTGGCGGCCGGTCTGATCTGGCTGATAACAAAAATTTATCAAGCCGAGGCTCATCAGCAAAAATCTTAAGATAAGTCCACTGCCCTGCCCTTTGCTCTTTCTGCCGAAAACTCTCTCTATTTTTCAAGAAATCCTTGCAAAAGCATACGCTTAGATGTATACTTTTAAAAATAAAGCAAACTCCAATCTGAAAGGGAGAAGGGCAAGAGCCTGCGGACTAAGCGGTTTTTTGTCTTTGACAACTACCTAGATATAGGAAAGGATAATCATAGCTGGCAGCTCTCACCATGCTTATGATTTAAATTTCTTAGAAAAAATCAGACCCGAAAAGGAGGGCGCATATTTTGTGCGCAGAAAGCAAATGAAAAATATTAAGTGGATGTCACAAGAAAGCTTCCCGCTGGAAATGCACAAGGCAAGAGTGGTTCAAAAACTGAATCTGGCAGAGCCGGAAAAAAGGCTGGAAGCCATAAAGGAAGCCGGTTTTAATACCTTTCTGCTGAAAAACCGTGATGTGTTTTTGGACATGCTGACCGACAGCGGCGTCAACGCCATGTCCGATCGACAGCAGGCGGTCATGCTCCAAGCCGATGACAGCTATGCCGGCTCGGAAACCTTTTTTCGACTGGAAGCAGCCATCAAAAAAATGTTCGGCATGACCTACTTTTTGCCTGCGCATCAAGGAAGAGCCTGCGAGCATATTATTTCCAAGGTTTTAGTAAAGCCGGAGCAGGCGGTCATGATGAATTACCACTTCACCACCTCAAAGGCGCATGTTGTTCTACTGGGCGGAAGGGTGGAGGAATTGATTGGCAGGGAAGGAAAGCAGCTCAATTCCGACTATCCATTTAAGGGAAATATGGATACCGCTTTGCTAAAAGAAAGAATCGCGGCCCTTGGCAGCAAAAATATCGCCTTTGTCCGCATGGAGGCCGGTACCAATCTGATTGGCGGACAGCCCTTCTCACTGGCCAATTATACCGAGGTCAGCCAAATCTGCCGCGCCGCCAGCATTCCTCTTGTCCTTGATGCAAGCCTTTTGGCCGATAATCTTCATTTTATCAAGGTCAGAGAAGCTTCCTGCCGGCAAATGACCATCAATGAGATCAGTACCACACTGGGCAAGCTGTCGGATATCATCTACTTCTCTGCTCGAAAGCTGGGCTGTGCCAGGGGCGGCGGAATCTGCACCTCTGATGAAAAGTTGTTCAAACGGATGCAGGAATACATTCCTCTGTTTGAAGGATTTTTGACCTATGGCGGTATTTCCGTAAGGGAGATGGAAGCAATGGCGGTCGGTATTGAAGAAACCATGGACGAGGATGTGATTTCACAGGGTCCGATTTTTATTGAATTTATGGTTAGAGAGCTGGTGAAAAGAGGGATTCCCGTCGTCACTCCGGCCGGCGGTCTGGGCTGTCATATCAATGCCAAAGATTTTCTTCCACATATTCCGCAGGCAGAATATCCCGCCGGTGCTTTGGCGGCGGCGCTTTTTATTGCCAGCGGCGCTCGCGGCATGGAGAGAGGCACTTTATCGGAGCAGAGAGAGGAAAACGGCTTCGAACCGATGGCGGATATGGAATTGCTGCGACTGGCTCTCCCCCGCAGAGTGTTCAGCGTTTCTCATGTTATGTTTGTTGTCGATCGGCTGGAATGGCTGTATCAAAATCGGCAGTTGATCGGCGGCTTGGAATGGGTCGAGGAACCGGAAATCCTTCGCTTTTTCTTTGGAAAACTAAAGGCAAAGAACGACTGGCCGGAAAGACTGCTGGAAAAATTCCGCAAAGACCTAGGCGATAGTCTGTAAGCCCACAATCAAAACCGCCGGCTGAGCTGGCGGTTTGCTCTGCCCCTATAAGGGGTCGTTACTGGCTGCGCTTGTAAGCGCACCAAAGGTCTGCCTCCCGCATACTGTTTCAGCTACCGCTAAAGCGGTTTTCTTCTTGCTCTCTTTTTCCGGCTCACCCATGAACGGATCGATATACTCTTTTAAACTGATTTGATCTTTAACTTATCTTCTAACTAATTATGCGAGGGATTTGCTTCAGCAAAAAACAAAAAAAAGCCTCGCCCCACAGTATTTCAGAACGATGCTTTTTCTGATTCCTCTTCCTCCTTATAAAATATTCTATGTGTTTTCTCTTTTTTCTATTTTCCCTCTCCTTCATTATTATTAGAAATCCATTTTTATTACAATAGCATTTTAGCAAAACAGAGAGAAAAAGTCGTCCCCATCGTACGCGCTATCGTTTTAAATTCATCGTATTCTTAAGGCGTGTGCAAGGGTTTGCCTCGGCGACTGATTCGCCAGCACCGAGAGGCAGAAAATCCCGCAGGGATTTGCGTTCGACCCTAGCACACGCTCTATATGCCTAAGTTTATCTTTGCCTTAAGGCATGTGCGAGGGTTTGCCTCGGCGACTGATTCGTCAACACCGAGAGGCAGAAAATTCCGCAGGGATTTGCGTTCGACAGTAAAAAAAAAGAATGATTAAAAGAAAGATGAAGAAAAGGCAAACTGTAAAGAAAAAGAATGATTAAAAGAAAGATGAAGAAAGGGCAAACCGTAAAGAAAAAGAGCAATTAAAAGGAAAATGGAAAATGGCAAACCGCAATTTGTGGAATCAGATTAGAATTTCATTAAAATTTAGAAATTCTTATCACAGCCCTACGAACCAGAATCTATAGGGAAATGCCTCGCGGTATTGCCATGCAAGCCCATTTTGCCATCTCTTTTGGAAGGCGCGTCGAAACTTGCTCCCTGCGGTCGCTTCGGATAACGGGCGACCTTCCAAAAGGGATGACATGGCTCGGGAGGCGGACGGTACTGTGATGGCGATTTTATATGAATGGCTGTTGAGGTGAGTGAATATATATAATGTCTGCTATGCCGTCGGGAGCGTCATAAAAAAAGAGAGCCAGCCCTCTTTTTTTAGCCTTAGCTAACCAATTTCAAAATTCTGCAAACGCCTGCCGTAGCGAAGCTCCTCCCGCTTACGAAAAATCAATTGATCCAGCTTTTGCAGCTTCTCCAGCAGCGCCTTTTCCTCCAGATCGGTATCCAAGATTCCGGCAATTCCGCCATTTGCAATAATTACCCTCTTGTCCGCCATCAGCGCTAAAATCGGATCATGTGTTGCCATCAAAACAATTTTTTCCTCCCCGACCAAAAGCTCCAGTGCCTTTCTTCGATCAATCCCAGCATTTTCAATTTCGTCGATTAAAACAATCGGCGATTGCGATAAAATCGCCGTATCTGCAATCATTAAGGCTCTAGACTGCCCGCCGGAAAGACCAGTGATCGGCGTTTCAATCGCAAATTTTTCCCCTGCCAGCTCATTGGCTTTGGAAAAAATCTTTTGGGTAATTTCCTCAATATTTTCCGCCATACGGCTGGCAGCGTGAAGCTCAATAAATTCTCGAACTGTCAAATCCATAACAAAATTCATATTCTGGGAAAGCTGTGCAACTAGATTATTGCTGGTGGAAAGCCGCCATTTTTTGTCGGCAGGCTTGCCATTAATCAAGATTCGACGCTTCGTCGGCGTATCTCTATCCGCCGTCCACTCAATATCCGCTAAAAGTCGGCTCTTACCCGAACCCGTAGGGCCGACGATTGCAACGATCTCTCCCCTTTTTAAGGTCAGCGCAGCAAACTGTTCCGGTACTCCTGACTTATCAAAGCCCGGTAAAATCGTCATTTCCTCTACGCTCTTTTCCTCCGCAAGTCCCAAAAAATCCGCCATTGCCAGAAAGTATTCAAAAAAGCCCTCCTTCAAGCGTTCCAGATCAATCGCCCATTCTTCTCTATCCTCTTCACCGATCTGCTCCAGCATTTGACGAAAGCTTTCTTCTCCCTTCGCCCTGCCCTGTAAATTATTTTCTTCAATAAAATCACCTAAAAAAGGATAATTTTCCAATACCTCCTGCAAAGGGCGGTCAAGCAGCTCTTCTCTTTTTATTTGGCTCATTTACTTTCCTCCAGATTAATTTTTCTAACATTGCCCAGCTGATAATCGCTCCCGATTCGGCGTTCTCCCAAGCAATAGGAGCATAGTGCCGCCGGCATGGAAAAACGAAGCTTTTTCCCCTGCAAGCTATCCGCCTGTTTTTTATCTTCGTGCAATAAGGTGCTTAGCTCATACGCTCCCTGTCCCGTCAAACCGTTGATATGCATGGTAATTGCCTTTGGATTAACCGACCGCACTCTGGACGCAAAAACCTCCCGCTCTGCTTGGGAAACAATATCTCCCTTGGTAATCACCACAATATCCGCCGATTTTAGCATTGGACCAATTTTTTTCGGCGTATTAATTCCGCTTAGATTATCGATCACACAAATCGCTAAAACCTCCTCAATATACGGTGAACAGCGGTTACACAAGCCGGCGCTTTCGCTAATCAGCACATCTGCTCCCAAAGACAAGCCCCATTGCATAACCTCCTCAATGTTGGCAACAAAGTAGTGATCCGGACAAAGTCCGCCGGAAAGCCCTTTTTTCACTGGAATTCCCTGCTTCTGATAAAGCTCATCGTCATCCGTATACAGACAGTCAAATTTTACCGCTGCTACCTTTAAAGCTCTTTCCTGTAGCGCTCGAACCGTTTTTAAAATAACCGAGGTCTTCCCCGAAGACGGCGGCCCCGAAAATGTAATAAGCTTCATAATTTTCCTCTTTTCCTTTTCATTAATCCGTTTCCATGCTTAAAGCATTTTATATTGCTGATTTTTTTGATAATAACCTTTCCTATTTCGTTTTTTTGTTTGTTTTATGTTTTATTTGTATTTATGTTTGTTTTCCTTTTATTTATTTTATTATTTATATTTTTTGCATCCACTTTGTATTTTTTTAATCATTTATTTTTTATATATGCTCTGCGCTTATTTCACGCCTGCTTTATGCTGGCATTAAGTCCGCTGCTTTCTTCAAAAATCCTTTTGCATTCGGCAATCAATTTGCTGATATCCTCCTTATGGATCATATCCCATCCAATCCAAACGAAAGAGCTTCCCTCCGGAATTTGATTGTCAATCTCCGGATGAAGGGACGGAAATCTGCCCTGATGGCTTAAAATCTCTCCGATTTCCTTCCCAGCCAGCAAATCCGTCAAAGGTTTCAGCTTTTCTTTTTTTTCTTTTTTGGACAGCATGAAAATGGGAGAAAGAACCGCCCCCTCCTTCGGCCATACTACCCTCATCGGAGCCTTTGCCATCTTACTGAAAAATAGAGGCATGATATTGACAGCCGGCTTATCGGCGCGGCGATTGGAGGTTATCATTTCCGAGGGATGAAGGGACTTATGAAAGCTTCTCGCCAGCTTTCTAACACCTTCATAGCCAAAAAGCTTATACATATTTAAAAGCAGTGAATTGAACATATCGAAGTCACCGACCGAAAGACTGACGCTATTTTCCCATTCCTCCGACAGGATTTCTTCCCATGAGGTTGGTATCACTCTGCCCCGCAGTTCATTTTCATTGATTAAGAAAACTGCCGGTACAACCGCCAGCACCGAATACATTCCCTCCGGATCACGCAGAGAAATTTTCTCATTTTCAAAATCCGAATGATACCGAGCAATACCGGTATAGTCCTCAAAAATCCTCTGCTCTCGAAATCTTCCGATCAAGTCCTTATCAAAAAACATTTCAAAGCCCGCTGATAAAAATAAATCAGCAATATCATCTGCGCTCTCCGCATCCTTTACGCTGTCCTTAAGCCATGTCAAGCCCATGGACGCGGCCTGCAACTCAATTGACATATTGCTGCAATCATTCTGCTGTCTGAATTCCTCTACCTTTTCCAGCATCTGGAGTCGGACGGGGCAGGGCAAAACTCCCTTGACCTTTATTTCCTTGTCCTCCTCCTTGACCTTGCGCAGAGTCAAATCCACCTCCGGCGCCGCCAAGCATTCCGCAAGCTCCTTCACAAACAGCTCCTTATTTATCCTTTTGGCCTGCAAAGCCATTGCCAGACTCAATCGTTTTCCGACCGTATGCAGCATTTCCTCATCCTCCTTTACCACTCCACGCGAATAAAGAAGGCTTGCGACCTCTTTGTTTTCTTGAACCAATTCATAAATCGTTTTATTTAAAATATCCATTTCCTCTCCTTTGTCTTTAAATCATCTGCTCCTTTGCATTATTCCTTCTTTGCCTTTTGCCGAAAAAAACTGTCCTCGCTTCATCGACATTTTTCCTCTAAATACGATTTCCTGCAAAGGCTTCAACGCGGCCATAAAAGGAAGCTTTCTCTTTGAGAATGATTATCGTTGTTGCTATTATAACAAAAAAGCAAAAAAATAAAAGTAGCCACGGCTACCTTTGGTAAAAAATATACGATGAATCTCTCCCTCTGCTGAAACGAAATTTTCTAGTCAGCAAGCTTTCCATCCGACTCTTATTTTATCCGCTCCTATTATTCTATAGCTTTCTCCATCCCGACCCAATCTAAAATCTTAAATCGGCTCTTGTGATAATCAAGCAGTCCTTCCTCTCTCATTCTAGCCAGCTCACGAGATAACGCCGTCCTTGATACTGCCAGAAAATCCGCAAGCTCCTTTCGATTAAAGGAAATTTGGAAATATTCCTCCGCCTGATGGCTGCCCTGCTCCAGCAAATATTTGGCAATTTTTCCCCGCATTTTTTTCAAGGACAAATACTCCAGCTTCTTATTCAAAGCCAAAGCCTTATCCGACAATTCTCTCATAAAATTCCGCATCAGCTTGCCATGCAACTCCGAAAACGGAATCTGACCATCGCTAAGCTTCACCAAATCCATAAAATAAATCCCACTCGGCTCGGTTGCCCAGATTGTTGCCGGCCATTTCTTTCTGGTAGAATATACTAAAATTTCCCCAAAGATCTGACCGGCAGACATCTTCGCCAAAATTTGGTTTTCTCCGGCCGCGTTTTCCTTTTGAATCACAATACTCCCATCTGCTATCAAGCCAAAGGCAGTACAAGCTTCGCCCTCCCTGACAATGCATTCTCCCTTTTGATAGGCATGATACCGACATCTCAGAATAATGCTTTCGACCTCCTTACGAGTCATACCGGCAAACAGGCGCATTTGTAGCAGCTTTTCCAAACCGAATATCATTCTTTTTCGGCCTTGCTCTGCATCGGAACGAAGCGATCCATCATATCCGGCACCATATCTAGGATCTTGCTGATATTGTCTTTGCTGTTAATATTTACAAGCCTGGTATGCCCGTCCTTAATCACTAAAATCGCTTTAGGACTGATTTTTGCTCCCATGCCGCCGCCGGAGGCACTCACTCCCGAACCAAAAGCAACATCCATAAGCGGAATGATCGTGGTATCTTTAATCACAATCGGCTCTCCGACCACTGTTTTAGTATTTAAAAACTGACCCATGCCGGTAATCAGCTCCGCTGCATTGCTTCTTCCTTTATCCGTCATAATATCCTCCTATTTTATCCTCCTGCCGAAGCAGATGTCGGTATTTCTTCCCATTCCTTTGTTTTCTTTTTCTTAAGCTCTTCCTTCGCCCTTCCTGCTTTCAATGTTCTAACCAGCAGCAGCAACCGAATAAAACGTATATCAAGAGCCAAACGCAGGGCATAATAAATCAGTTCAATCAAAAGAATTCTTCCGGCAAAAACAGCCTCGCCGCTAAATCTTGGTACTTCAAAATCCGGTATTACCTCTATTTTACCACGATTTTCCGGATAAAACAAATAAAATAAAGCCAAAACAGTTCCCGTATGCGCCGGATCCTGCAAGCCAAGCTCCACTTTGCCATCTGCTCTTTTCGGCAAAGCCGAGCGCAGCATCCGAAATACCCAACGCATGATGTGCCGGAAAAATCCCGAATTTTCTCTTAAATAGGCTCGAAGCTTGTCAAAAATCCACCATGCATTATCTAGCTGTGTCTGCCAATCGTTTTTTTTCTTGCCAGTTTCCGCCGCAGGTTCTTCTTGACCACCTTCCTCCGGCTCATCTTCTATCCATCGCTCCGCGCTCTTTTGCGTCCGCGCTTCGACAGCCCGCTCTGGCTTCGCGCCGCCCTCCTCTGCTGTATCGCCCTCGGTCAGGCGCTCTGCGCTTTTTCCCGTCTGCGCTTCAACAGCCCGCTCTGGCTTCGCGCCACCTTCCTTTGCTGTATCGCCCTCGGTCAGGCGCTCTGCGCTTTTTTCCGTCTGCGCTTCGACAGCCCGCTCCGGCTTCGCGCCGCCCTCCTCTGCTGTATCGCTTTTGATCGGGCGCTCTGCACTTTTTTCCGTCTGCGCTTCGACAGCCCGCTCTGGCTTCGCGCCGCCTTCCTCTGCTGTATCGCCCTCGGTCAGGCGCTCTGCACTTTTTTCCGTCTGCGCTTCGACAGCAGACTTTGACTCTGGTTTTGACGGCTCCGATAAATACTCAAATAATTTTTGCTTAAACTCATCTTCTTCCATCGTTTGCCAGTCTGTCTGCCAGATATCCTCCTCCAGCTTTGCTGCCTTCTCCTTTCGCGCCACCGCTTTGACCTCCCTCTTGCGATAAAGACCAAATATATTGATTTCTGAAATATCCTCTGCTTCCGTATGAGAAAAAGTAAATCGAAGCAACCGAAACAGCCAGCTAACCTGCCCGCCGTACAAAAGGCCTTCCTTTTTGCCAAGGCTTATCTGATAACGAATAGGAGTACACAAGACGATCAGCAAAACCAGCAGAACAAACGCCGCCAAAAATACCAGAAAAATCCCTGCTATCTTCAACAATCCTAATAAAATTGTCAAAACCAGCTCCATTCTGTCACCTCTGCTTTCGACTTAGCTCCACCCGATCACAGCTCCCGCTAAAACAGCCGCAATATAAATACCAACGCCAATCGGAAAATACATCTGCTTCTCTCTGACCAATCGAATCAAAATCAAATTGATTCCTACCGCCAGCAAGCCTGCTATTGCAAAGCCCTGCCAAAGCAAAAGCCCCTCTAGCGCCAGTGCTGCCGGATAAAGCGCAGTCATTAAGATGATCTCCGGCAAAAGCAGCACCGTCAGATCGCTAGTCAGCTGATGACCTTCCTGCAAGCCCGCCGCCTTTATTTTATCATTTTTATCCCTTAGATACAATAATTTTAATCCAAAATATAATAAAAAAAGATAGTTCAATCCGCTGGTAACAACCAGCAGCACTCCGGCCGTGACCCGGCTCAAAGCTCCCTGATCTTCCCGCTCTGCCTCAATTGCCGCTTTTTCCTGAACGACATCCGCTTCCTCATCGGAGACCTCCTTGTCTAAAGACGACGACAAATCCCCGTGCTGCGGCCGGCTCTCCTGCTCACTACCTTCTATCTCCTGCGAAAATTGAGAAAGAATCGAAAAATAAAATCCCTTTTTCACTGTCTGCTGCGCCACCCAGACCTTATGCCGAAAGGCATTGAGCAAATCCTTCTTTCGCTCCAGCGCATGCGCTTCGTATAAACTTCCGGCAAAATATTCCCCTCTTAGCCGGTAAATTTCAGGAAACGCACCACTTATCATCCGATCCGCCAGCAAAGCCGCCAGAGAGTTCTCCTTTAAATAATAAATTTCAAAAATATCCTCGGTTTCTCCCGCCAGAAGCTTTCCCGCCGCGCCTTCGGGAATCACCAAAAGAAGCTCCGCCTGATAGCTTTTCACACCGTCTATCCCTTCTTTTTGTTCCCTTTCTTCAATCGCTATTCGATCACTTGCCATTTCCATAAAAATTCGTGCCAAATCAGAAGCGTCCTGATTATGCAGAAATACTCGAATCTTATCCTCTCTTTGCGATAGAGCAGCCGCAAAGAGCATTCCGATCATCAACAAAACAATGCCTCCGGCAATAAGCGTCTTGACGCTCCGATATAAAATCCTCCCCTTCATTTTACTCAGCAATATGACCTTAGACATAGCGCACTCTCCTTATGCCAATCAAATGTCCTGTCAAAAGCGCCGCTAAAAGCAGAGCCAAGCCTCCATATTCGATCGCTTCCAAGCCAGAGCCGGATACGCGCAGCAAAAACAGAAGAATATGATAAAAGGGTGAAAATAGGGTCAATCCTATCCATTCCTTGGGATAAGCGGAAATCGGCAAAAAAGCTCCGCCAAAAAGGCCAAATATCAATAAAGCCGACAGCATAAGCATATAGTAGCCATTTAATTCTCGAAAAGCATAGCTAATTAAAAGCAAAAGCAAATATGACGCCAGCAGGCATATCGTAAGTCCGATAAAAAAATCAGGCTCAATGTCAATCTCCAAAGCATATTTTCCTATGACAAAGGCCGATCCACCATAAAAAACACAGCTGGCCGCAACCAACAGCACTTGACTGACAAAATAATTCCCGGCGGAAATCGTCGTTAAAAACAGGCGGCGATATCTTCGCCGTTTTTCTATTTCTGCTCCGCCATGAAAAACCCCCAGCAAAAACCCCAAAAATAAGCTTAAGCTAAAAAAATAGTAGCGCTTTGTCAACGCCGCCGGCAGGGTCTCCATCGGATTGTTTGTTAACAGCCTATTTCGCTGTAGTGCCAGTGTCAAAAAATCCAGCGAAATCTCCACATTTTTTTTAACTACCTGCTCCTGTGCAAACTTCAGATCTGCCAGTTCCTGATTATACGCCAGAATTACTGATTCCGAGCCCAGCAAGATCGCCTCATAGGCTCGGAAGCTTTCCTCCAGAAGAATCCGATCCACCGGATTTTTTGTCAGCAAATAAACCTGCGCCGGCAGCTGTTCAAAATGCTGCCAGCTTTCGGCAAAGCCTCTCGGAAAATAAAGAAAAGCATCCCCGGCCGGCTCCTTTGGCAGGCTTTTTTCTTCCCTGATCTCCGCAACCGCCTTGATTTCCTTAACAAAATTATCAATCGCCAGTCTGGACAGATAGGAGCCGTCCTCATTGTAATAGGTAATCAAAAAAAGCTTTGGCGGCTGATGAATCGCCGTCAACACAGTGACCGCCATTACGGCAAAAAGAAAAAGGAAATGCCATTTGACCCGCCAGATTGCTTTCCCATGAAGCAGTAAGCCATATTTCATGAGCAAAATAACGTTTCTCATAGCATATCCTTTCTATTTTTTTAAGACTTCCTCGCTCGAAAGTATTTTCAAGCATTTCCTGCGAAATCGGCGGCTAAAAAAGCCCTAAATCTTCCCCAATCTTCTGCGCATTTTGCTGCAGCTCCTCGTAAAGCTTCATCATATCCTCCGGGCCTGCCGCAGCAAAATCAAATGCCTTTTCCGACTCAAAGGCGGAAAGCTTCACATCATCATTGATTGCCAGCAATCCCGTCGTCACATGATATCGAACAAAATCAATTTCACTTGGCCCTTCGGAAAGTTCCTTTAAGGCAAGCGCCACTTCTATGTTAGAATATATCACCCTTTTGTCCACTACAAACACCATATTCATAGTAGAGCCTGATTGCTTAATCAATTCAAAGGCTGTTGCCGCTTCGGTCGCCGTATGCGGCTTTGCCATTTCCTCGGCAGCGCGATCCAGTCTGTCTAAAATCAGTTCCTTGATGTAAACCAGTTCCGCCTTTATGTCATCATCCCAAGCCGTTTTCATCTCAAAGGAGCCGCTGACCACTGTCAGGTAATTGTACAGCAGCAGGTCTTGGTTCTTTTCCATTTCGGCGATCAATCTTTCCAAATACGCCTCGACAAAGGGCTTGAAATTCTCATCTGCCAGCAAATCTTTCAGCAGAGAAAAATAAAATTCTGCCGTATCTCCAAGATTTTCATTGATCTCATATACATCCCCTTTGAATTCCTTTTCTTCGCCGTTAACGTTCAGCTTCTGGCTTCCTCTTTCTACTTTGATCAGAGCATCATAATAATCCCTGACCCTCTCCAGATATTTTTTTTCATCTAATTTCTTAAATTCCGGCAAAGTCATCGGATTCAATGCCGATCTTAAATATTTCAAGGATTTTTCAATGTTCTTTGCAGAAAAGCTTTCCATCACAGCATCGGCTGTCTCTTGGCTGGCCATGCCATTTTCCTCTACCAACTCGCCGATTCCCTCTTTGGAAAAATAAAACGCCTGACTAACCAGCTTGGGAATCGAAACAATATGATCCTGTCCCCGCCGCTGATAGAGAATATCCAAAAATTCCAGCCCCTTCAGCATCACCCGAACATCTGCCTCCATGCTTTCGCTAGCCATATCAACCTTGGTATGAAGCTTAATTCCCGCTCCGTTGAACAGCGAAAAATAATTAAGCGAACCGTAAAAGCCTTCTCCTTGCTTCCATTCATCCAAGACCAACTCTTGAAACATCTCGGCTTTGGTAATTTCATTGTTTTTTAAAATAGCCGCCCAAAGCTTTTCCGCATTTGTCCTTCCCACATCCAACATTCCGGTGGCAAAAAGGATGCCTATAAGCAAAAGCGCTACAATAAGCACACCGCCAATACCAAGTCCAATCCATAGTCCTTTTTTACTCTTAGGCGCCGGCTGCGGCTGATAGGGAAATGGCTGCGCATACGGCTGGGGACTTGTATAATTTTGATAGGACGCCTCCATCGGCGCAGGCTGAGCATGACCCTCCGACTGCTGCGGCATAGCAGACTGAACATAACCTCCTGATTGCTGCGGCATGACAGACTGAACATAGCCCTCCGGCTGCTGCGGCATGGCGGGCTGAACATAGCTCTCCGGCTGCTGCGGCGCATTTTCCGGAGAGGCTGTTGTATTCCATTCGTTATTATTTTGATTTTGTTCGTTCATCTTGTACTCCTGTCCTTCAATTCATAAAAAAACGTTCCTGCCTTTCCCTTCACACTGCTCGCCGACCGGACGCATCCCAGCAAATCGGACGAAGACGGCCTTCCGTTTCTTCCGTGCACGAGCAGCTTAAGGGCAAATACCTTTCCCAGCAAGAACGTTTCCTCATTATGCTAACCTTTTCTGCAATTCCTATTTAAAATCCTTCAAATCAATATTATCAAACGCCGACTGTAAGGAGGTCATGGCTTCCGTACCGCCCGTAGTCATTACTTCTGCTTCCTTCTTTGGCGCCGGTTGATTTTTGCGCGGCTCCTTCGGCTCTCTCGGCTGTCTGGGGGCAACAGTATCCTGACTCTTCATAGTCAGGCGAATCCTCTTTTCCGCTTTATTAACCTCCAGCACTCGAACATTTACCACATCGCCCACCTTAAGAACTTCCTCCGGTGATTTGATGTGCTTATCCGAAATCTGCGACAGGTGAATCAAGCCTTCTACTCCGGTCGGCAATGCAACGAACGCACCAAAATCTTTGATTCTCATTACCTTTCCTTCATAGGTTTCTCCGGCAGTATAATCCTTCTCTACGGAATTCCACGGATCCATGCTGCGATCCTTCATACCCAGCCGAATCTTCTTTTTCGCGCGATCCACTTCAATAACATATACCGACACTTCCTGTCCCTCGCTAACGATATCCTCGGCTCTGGCCACATGCTCCCAGCTCAAATCCTCAATTCGTACCAAGCCGTCTACTGCGCCGATATTAACAAAGACCCCAAAGTCCATGATCTTTTTCACCACGCCGCTAAATTCGTCATTCGGATTCACCGTTTCAAACATCTTGGCTCTCTCCTCCTGAAGCTTTTCTTTTTCCAACTCCTTACGGGTAAACACAGCCCGACTGCCTTTTTTATCAAGCTCCAGAACAAGCACATCCAGTTCCTTGCCAACCAGATCGTTCAAATCCTCAATATAGACTGCTGAAGCTAGTGACGCCGGCATAAATGCCTTTACGCCCATAAAGTCGCATAATACTCCGCCCTTGATCGCCTGAACTACCGTCACCTTTAGCGGCTGTTTGTCCTGAAATGCTTTTTCGATTTGCTTCCAGCCCTCCAAAGCTGCCGCTTTCGTAATCGAAAGCTCTACATTGCCTAAACCGTCATCCGTTCTGAGGATTTCAGCCTTGATTTTATCGCCGACTTTATACTTTTCATTAGGCTTTTGCTCCGGCTCTAAAGGCATCTCGCTTGCAGGAACGATTCCGTCGGAAATGTACCCAAAATTAACCAAAGCCTCCTTATCGTTAACCCCGATGATTTCTCCCTCTACCAAATCACCGTTTTTAACCTTCTTTAAAGACGCCGTAATCTCAGCTTCATAGTCCGCCATGGTTTCCATCGGCAAAGCTTCTTTAACTTCGCTCTCTACTGCTGCGCTTTCTTCCTTGGCCTCTGCTGCGCCTTCTGTTACTGCTCCCTGCATTGAATTTTTCATCTCGTCCATAACTAAACCTCACTTTTTTCCTTCGTTGACTTTCTACGCATTGTTTGAACCGTAAAGCTTCAATAATCCCTTTTATGAAAGTTTACAATCCCCCTAATTATTATTCTATCATATTTTATTTAAAATGAAAAGAGAATTTTCCAAATTCTCCGTTTATTCCCCGCAAAACTCATTAAATTTACGGTCTTTTTGTACGTTCCCTCTGAAATTCCCGCCGGCTTTTTTCCGCATTTCTGACAATATGTGCCACAAATTTTTGAATCGTTTCCATAAAAAGCTCCGGCGACAGCTCCCCATTGTTGATTTTTCTTAGCCCTCGCTCCCATTTTCCGGTCGTTTCCGGAGACCGCAGGGATTTTGGCACCATGCGAATCAGATTTTTGCCCTTTTCCGTCGGCCGCAGCGTTTTTCCCTGCCTTTGAATGTAGCCGACCTTCAACAGCCTTTCAATGATTCCCGCTCTAGTCGCCGGTGTTCCGAAGCTGGATTCCTTGAGCTGCTCCTTTAATTCCTCATCTTCTACAAAGCGCCCCGCATTTTCCATAGCGCTTAAAAGGCTGGCCTCCGTATAGGGCTTGGGCGGCGTTGTCTGCTTTTTTAATATGCGGCAATCCTTTGCTTCCGCGGCCTGCCCCTTGCGAAGCGGCGGCAGATTGCCGACCGGTTCATCATCTTGGACTCCTTCCTCCTCCGAATTTACCGACCTGTCCTGATCGGCGCCTTCCTCGGAGTTGCTTTTTTCCTCCCGCTTTATCCGCTGCTCCGGCTTCTGATAAAGCCATTTCCAGCCCTCCTGCTTAACCAGCTTGCCCTTGGATACAAAAAACTCGGCTTCAATTTCCGTAATCACCTTGATCATCTGATATTCATAATCTGGATAAAAAACCGCCAGAAAGCGCTTGACAATCATTTGATAAATTTTTCTCTCCCGATCGTTTAAACTCTTTAGCATTGGTGTTTTCTTCGTGGGAATAATTGCGTGATGATCGGTGATTTTTTTATCGTCAATCACTCGCTTAGTAAACACAATATTCCAGCCGTTCTCGGTCTTTAATTTGGAAATCGCTTCTTGAAAAGGCGGTACGTCTATGCTGCGCAGCGTTTCCAGCACCGTCGGCTTCATATCCTCGCTCAAATAACGGCTATCCGTTCTCGGATAAGTAATCAGCTTATGCCTTTCATACAGCAGCTGGGCAAGATCCAGCACCTCCTGCGCAGTAAAGCCGAAATCCTTATTGGCTTGCCGTTGAAGCTCGGTCAAATCAAATAAAAGAGGCGGCTTTTGCTTCTGGTTTTTCTTTTCTATTTCAACGACCCTACCGCTTTTGCCCCTTACCTTCTCGGCGATTTTCTCCGCCGCCTCCAGCTTCATAATCTTGGTTTCCGAAATCTGATCCTCAAACCATGTGCCTTCGTAGCTTCCTGCCGGACTATCCAACTCTGCCACCACTTCAAAATAATCCTTCGGTACAAAATTGGCCAATTCTTCCTCTCGATCGACAATCAGCGCCAGCGTAGGAGTCTGTACCCTGCCTACGCTAAAAAGATCGGCATAAAGAGTGGTATATGCGCGCGTGGCATTGATCCCTACCAGCCAATCCGCTTCCGAGCGACATTTAGCGGAATAATAGAGATTGTCATATTCTCTGCTGTCTTTTAGTTTTTGAAAGCCCTCCAAAATCGCCTCATCCGTCATGGAAGAAATCCACAAGCGCTTCACCGGCTTCCGGCATTGGATGTAATGGTAGATATAGCGAAAAATCAGCTCTCCCTCGCGTCCGCTGTCCGTTGCGCAAATCAATTCGCCAATGTCATTGCGCTTCGCCAGATCTGTTAAGATATTCAGCTGTGCTTCTGTTTTCTGATAGGGCTTTAGGCCCATTTCCGCAGGCAGAATCGGAAGATCTGAAAATTGCCATTTTTTATAACGGGAATCATAATCCTCCGGTTCCTTCAGGTTGATTAAATGTCCGACTGCCCAAGTAACGGCATATCGCTCATTTTCCATATAGCCGTTTCTTTTCTGCCTGACTCCCAAAACTCTGGCAATATCCGTCGCCACAGATGGCTTTTCTGCTATAATTAAAGACTTCAACTTATTTCCTCGCTTTGCTTGTCCTAAACCGCCGTTTTCCATCATCCCTTTTCAAATCTGTAGGAAACCCCGCGCCTTTAAACGGCAGCCTGCATTTCCCTTCCTTCATATTATATAGGAAATAACTCGTTTTTTCAATTCTTATCTTCGGAAAGCAAAAAAGGCTTTTTAATTTCGCCCTTTTAAAAGTTGATTCAGCACATAAAAAGCTCTCCTGCTGATGCCACTCTGTGCCGACGGGACAGTCAAGCTGCTGGGAAGGGCATCACCCTAGCCCTATGCTTTGGGAAGGTGCGTCAAAGCTTGCTCCCTGCGGCCGCCTTGGGCAGCCGGCCCCCCAAAAGCTATGACAGGATTCAGTTGCAGACAGCGCTGCCATGACAATCTCATCTAAATGGCTGTTGTCGCGGATGGATCGAAACGATAAGAAGGATAACTTCAAATTGTCGGAGCATGGATTGAAAATATTTTTCTCCGGCTTCTTTCATTTCCGAGATTTTTTGTTTTCTCCAGATAGGAATTGCAAATGCCAGCAATATCTTATATAATAGGGGATGGAAAATTGGCAAACACTCTAATATAAGGAGAAATTATATGAAATCATTTATTTATAGTTTTTTGAACTGGTGGAACTGGCTTTTGACCTTTACCAGCGGCTTTGCCAATATCTGCTGTATTCTTGTTTTCAACAGCTCCTCTACGCACCACACTGGTAATATCAGCCGCATAGCGCTGGCTTTGCTGGATGGCGATTTTGCTGAGTTTTTCCTTTTGCTTGGTCTTGTTCTTTGTTTCTTCGCCGGCTCTGTTTTATGCGGTCTGCTCTTTCATGCCCAGACGCTGACGCCCAAAAAAAGATATGGCCTGCTTTTGCTTTGCTTAGGTGGATTGCTATTACTGGTCAATTTCTTTTTTGCCGGCAATGTCGTTCTTTATACAATTTCCTTTTTATCGGGTGCCCAAAACGCTATGTTCTTATACATCAAATCCTTTTTGGCAAGAAGCTCTCACCTGACAGGATACTTAACAGACAGCGGCTTTGCGCTGGGAAGAATCTTAGCCGGATATTCCGAGGACTATCCCAAGCTATTTTTTAATCTATCGCAAATCCTTGCCTTTTTATTAGGCGGATATCTTGCTGCCACCTTAAGCCGATATTTTCTAAACCAGCTTGTTCTTATTGTAGCTGGCCTTTACATTTTTGGCGGTTTAATCTACTTTATTGTTCGGCGTAATCATCTGTTCGGTATAAAAAAATCATAGCCGTAACCCCAGCATCCATTTATTTACAATAAAGTTCCGGACTTCAAAAAGCCCAGAACTTTATTATTTAAGAATCTTTTTTAAAAATTCGATTACCTCCTGCAATTGGGAAAGGGCTGCCGCAACTAGCTACCTAGTGCGACAGCCCTTTCCTGTCTTTGTTTAAATTGTCTTAAAATACCGGAACCACGGCTCCCTTATATTTCTCCTCCAAAAACTTCTTCACTTCATCACTCTGCAATGCCTTAATCAGCTTTTGGATGCCTTCGCTGTCCTTATTGTCCTCGCGAGCAACCAAAATATTGGCGTAAGCCGATTGATCTCCCTCTATGAACAAGGCATCCTCTGTTGGATTCAAGCTGGCCTCCAAGGCATAATTGGTATTGATAATCGCAAAGTCAACATCTACTAAAACTCTTGGCAAGGAAGCTGCTTCAATTTCTTGAAATTTTAAATTCTTCGGATTTTCTACGATATCCTTCGGTGTCTGAGTCAATCCATTTTCATCCTTTAATTTGATGAAACCCTCCGCCTGTAAAAGCAGTAAAGCTCTGCCTTCGTTGGTAGCGTCATTGGGAATCGCAACTGTCGCTCCATCGGCAATTTCATCCTTTGATTTAAGCTTTTCCGAATAAGCGCCCATTGGCTCGACATGGATCTTGGCTACAGAAACCAGCGCCATGTTATTTTCTGTATTAAACTTCTCTAAATACGGCAAATGCTGGAAAAAATTGGCATCCAAAAGCTTATCGTTTAATGAGGTATTCGGTAATACATAGTCGGTAAATTCCTGTACCTCCAGCGTTACTCCCTCTGCTTCCAAAGAAGCTTTGACCAAATTTAAAATCTCAGCATGCGGTACCGGCGTCGCCCCTACCTTGACGGTAATTTTTTCTGCTGTCGTCGCCGCAGTTTGACTTTGCTTATACGCATCGTTGGTCACAGTGCTGCTGTTTGTGCAGGCGGTCGCTAACAGCGCCAACGCCAAAACAAGGATTAATGTTATACTTCCTTTTCTCATATGATCCTCCCTATGATATTCTAATTTTTATCTTGTGAAATAAAGGCCAAGGCGCAAAGCCTTGCTTTAAAGCTGTTGAAGCTTCTGCTCCAATGCACAACATTATAGCTTTTTTTATCGAAAATAACAATAGGAATATTTCATTAATTTAAATAAATTATCCATCAAATATTGTATGTTTTTTCTTTGACGTTTTTTGTTTTTTCCTTCACTCCTATGCGTGGATCTGGAACCGCTTGCTTTCTCCGCCTTCTCCACAGCTTATAAGGTCTGTCCTTAGCCCTTTCTTTTATCCAGCTTCGCCGCGATCAGATTGCCCAAGCTTTGAATACCCTGAACCATTAGGATCAAGACAATCACGGTAATCCACAAAACCTCCTCCTGAAACCGCTGATAACCATAGCGAATAGCCACATCGCCAATCCCTCCGGCGCCAACTGCCCCCGCCATAGCGGTATAGCCCAAAATATTGATAATCGTCAAGGTCAGCCCCAAAACCAGTGCCGACACCGACTCCGGTAAAAGCACCCGCCAGATGATCTGCCAATTGGTTGCTCCCATGGCCTTGGCCGCTTCAATCATCCCCCACGGCACCTCTCTCAGCGCCGACTCCGATACGCGGGCAACAAAGGGCGCAGCCGCAATAGATAAAGGCACGATGGCAGCCGTCGAACCAATTGCCGTCTTAAAAATAAGCCTTGACAGAGGAAACAGCATAATAATTAAAATAATAAAGGGCAGCGAGCGAAAAATATTTACCGCCGACGACAGGAGCATATTCAGCGTCTTAGCTGGCAGAATGTGATTTTCCTCCGTAATCAAAAGCAAAATCCCCATCGGCAGCCCCAGCAGCACTGCAAACAGGGTGGAAAAAAAGACCATATAGATGGTTTCGGCAAAGCCCGGTAAAATGAGATTGCGAATTGCTTCTCCTATGCCTTCCATATTACAATACCTCCCAGCGCAAATTCTTTGAATTCAAATATTGATAGACCTGTTCCAAATCTGTGTGCTTTCCTTGAATCTTTACTACCAGATAGCCCAGATTGACCTCCTGTATTTCTTCAATATTGCCTCCCATAATGGATACCTCGACCGGATAATTTTTTATGATATTCGATAAGATTGGCTCGTCGGCAGTATCTCCTCGAAAGGAAATTTTCAACACCGACTCCATTTGCCGGTGATCGTTAACCTCCGCCTGCACCTTCTTCGATAAGTGAAACAAATCGTTCTCCAGAAAATTTCTGGCAGTTCCTGATTTTGGATCACTGAAAACATCCAGCACCGGCCCGACCTCTACCGGCGTTCCCATTTCCATGACCGCAACCTTATTGCAGATCCTTTTTATTACATCCATTTCATGGGTAATTACCACAATAGTAATTCCAAATTTCCGATTGATATCCTTAAGAAGCTGAAGAATTGCTTCCGTTGTAATCGGATCCAGCGCTGAGGTCGCTTCATCAGACAGCAAAATCTTCGGAGCATTTGCCAAAGCTCTGGCAATTCCGACCCTTTGCTTTTGTCCGCCGGAGAGGATAGCCGGATAAGCCTTCTTTTTTTCGGACAATCCAACCACCTGCAAAAGCTCCTCCACCCGCTTTTTTATTTTTTCCTTAGGGTAACCGGCAAGCTTCAAGGGAAAGGCAATATTTTCTTCTACAGTCGAATTCATCAGCAGATTAAAATGCTGAAAAATCATTCCGATTTCCTTCCGCTTCTCTCTAAGCTCCATCTCGCTCAATCTGGTCATTGCCACATCTTCAATGTAGATTTCACCCTGCGTCGGTTCCTCCAAACGATTGATGCAGCGCACCAGCGTAGACTTTCCGGCGCCAGAGAGCCCGATGATCCCAAAAATATCTCCCTGTTCAATTATCAGATTTACATTTGAAAGAGCATGCACCTCATCCGTGCCATTGCCAAAAGTCTTTGTCAAGCCTTCGATCCGAATCATCTTTTCCTCTCTTTCCTATCCGTCTGCCATCTTTTAATTATTTCCGTATTCCTTCCCATTCAGCCAAATACCGTCAGCCCTATACCAACGTCATCTTTCTATTCCGCTAAATACTATATAATTCTTCTGCCAGATCTGCCCTGCCTATTTACCAAATGCCAGCCCTATACCGACACTATCTTCCCATTCCGTCAAATATCGTATAAGCCTCCGTCAGATCTGCTATCCACATTTGCCAAATACGCCAGCCCTATGCCAGCACAATCTTCCCATTCCGCTAATACTGTATAATCCTTCTACCGGATCTGCCCTGCCTATTCTCCAAATGCCGCTAAAAATTTCAATACAGCATAAAATATTTCGTTCACAGGAGAAAGCGCCTGTGAACGAAATAGCTCTTAATCTTTTTCTGATTTTCTCTTACAAATCCTGATTATACAGCCTTTTCCTCTACCTTATGTCTGCCTTTCAGCAAGTACCAAAGAGGACTTGCCACAAAGACCGACGAGTAGGTACCGGAAAGCATACCAACCAGCAGCGGCAGGGTCAGTGCCTGAATAGACGCATTTCCCATAATATGCAGTGTCAGTACCATAATCAAAGTTGTCAGCGTAGTATTAATGGACCGCCCCATTGTTTGCGTCACACTGACATTGACCAAAGCCTTATAATTCTTCTGTTCCATTTTCCTTTGATTTTCCCGAATTCGGTCAAAAATAACGATCGTATCGTTGATCGAATAGCCGACAATGGTTAGCATAGCTGCCACAAAGGAATTATTGATCGGTACATAAAATACCGAATATACCATAAACACCACAAATACATCATGCAGCAGTGCAGCGATAGCAGCAATACCAAAGCGGAGATCCTTAAAACGGAACCATATGTATACCAGCATCAACAGCGATGAAATCAATACCGAAAGCACCGCATTGCGCCGCATTTCACTGCCGATCGTTGCGCCAATGGTCGAGGACTGAATTTCCTGATCGGTGATTCCATATTTAGCGATTAAAGCATCGCTGAGCTTCTGCCTTTGCTCTGCATTTAGGGTCTTTGTCTTAATAATAAACTGTGATTTTCCATCCACACTCTTAACTGTGTTGAGCTGCGCTGTAGCCTCTCCAGTTGCCTCCTGAATCAGCGGCAGCACATCCGCTTGAAGCTCGTCAATCGAAGCATAGGTCTTATCTGCCGAAACTACGGTAGACGTACCGCCGGCAAATTCAATATCATAATTTAACATATTGCCCTTACTGCTGCTGTTAATCGGCAAAAAGACAAAACCTAAAGCAATCACAGCAGCGGAAATGGCAAAAAATCTTGCTTTGCTTTCTACAAAACGAATCACCTTGGACTCTCCGGCTGGCTTTCCTGCTTTTGCCGACGACCTCCAGCCCAAAGCAACAAAACCGTCAAGCAAAGTACGAGTCACCAGCAGCGCGGTAAACATCGACACAACAATACCCAAAGCTAGGGTTATCGCAAATCCCCGAATCGTTCCCGTTCCCATTATGTAAAGTACCACGCCAGCAATCAAGGTTGTGATATTTCCATCGACAATCGACGACAGAGCCTTGCTAAAGCCCGCCTTCAAGGCCGCCTGAATGTTTTTTCCTTCCCGCAGTTCTTCCTTAATTCGAGCAAAGATAATAACATTGGCATCTACCGCCATACCGACCGACAAGATCATTCCGGCGATTCCACCCAGCGTCAAAGTAATATTAAATAGGCTTAGGATCACAATGACCAACGCCGAATAAAATACCAAGGCAATGGAAGCTGCCAATCCCGGCACTCCGTAAACCACAATCATAAAAACAAAAATTAAGGCAACGCCAATTGCGCCCGCCTTCAGCGATGTTTCAATCACATCCTGCCCCATTTTGGCACCAACAATATTAGAACGAAGCTCACTCAGCTCTAAAGGCAGCGCACCGATTCGGATAAAGGACGCCATTTGATTGGCTATATCATGATTCTCCATATTGGTAATAACTGCTCTGCCACCAGAAATTTGCTGCTGCACAGTCGGAGAAAGCAGAATCTGATTGTTATAAAGGATATGAATGACCTTGCCAATATTGGCGCCGGTCGCTTCCCCAAATTTTTTGGCGCCCTCCTCTGTCATCTCCAGCGCGATCTCATAGCCTCCGCTAACACTTTGACTTGATTTTTGCGGCTGGGCGTTCTTAATATCCGCCCCGGTCAAGATCACATTGCCTGCCTCATCGACAAAAGCCAGACTACCGGGCGTTCCCAGCTCCTGCAATATCTTTTCCGGATCATTGACATTGGGAATATCGACATTGATTCGGTTTTCCCCTTCTGGATATACCTCATATTCTATATAGCCGCTATCCGTGATTCTTCGTTCCAGCTTAAAGATCGTGTCATTCATCGCCTCCTTGCTGGGATTCGGTTCAACAGTTTCATAGGTAATACTGACGCCTCCCGCCAGATCAAGCCCCAGTTTAATATCCCGGATGCTGCCGGTTTGATTGCTGCCAAATCCCATCACCGCCGTGTATAGCGACATTGCTAACACAAAAAGAGCCGCAAAAAACTTGGCCAATTTCTTCTTTTTCATTCTTTCTTTCCTCCCATGGATAAAATTCACAAGCTACATTATAATCAATGCGCCTCCGCTAGTCAAGCAGTTCCTTGGCTCCGCGCAAGCAAAAACGCAGCGAAGCTCACCAGCTAAAAGCTTCCGAGCGCCTGTTCTCGCTGCGAATACGCCTCTTTCTTATCTTTCTGCAACACTCACCATTTCGATTTCCTGAAGCATTTGATAGATTTTTCGATGATAGTACCATGATGGCGCCCATTTCCCACTCAAATCCGACAGCATGGTTGCCGTTCCCTTCAAATAAGCAAAATGCCTAGGGTCCGGTGTTCCCTCCTTGGGATAACCGGCTACACCCACATACAGCGCCGTATGATCGGTATGGGCTTCAATTCCTTCATACCAGTCCTTGAATTTTTTGTGCGAACCAGCTACAAATCCGTCGCCTCCCTCCGTCACCTTCAAGCCGCAGGGATTGTGATAAGAAGCGTCTAAGCCTGCCATGCTGGAAACCTTATATAAAAAGCCGGTTTCATGGCACATCTGCGCATATTGAACAACCGGATTCAAGCCCTTTCTTTGGCAAATCTCAAAATAAATATCAATCAGAGAAAGCCCCTCCTCGGACATTCCCTTCCCTTTCGCCCATTGATAGACCTGCTCTCTTGTCGCTGTCGCCTGACCTACCAGCGGATATGGCTTTTCATCAGGAAAATTGGGTTTTTCCGCCTCGCTCACCTCCAAGGGCGAGGATGGCCTTTGCTCCGTTAAAGGAGTTCCAATCGGCGTTTCATCAGTCTTGACGGCTTTCTCAATCGGCAGCTCTGCCGCCGACGGCAAGGTTTCCGCCACAGCCAGCTCCACCAAAACCGCCTGCGCTCTGCTAAACACGCCCTTCTCAATCAAGCTTTCCGCCAGCAGCTTATCTTCGGCAGTCTTGGTATTTAGCGCCATGTATGCCACTCTGACCGCATCGCCTCTAAGAAAAGACCGGATTGACCAATCAGACAGCTGATTTTCATTGACCAAATTTTTAGACATGGCAAATAGCTCCGGCTGGTTCCAAGTAAAATCCGCCGTATCATCAAGTCCGTCCTGATATCCCAATGCCCGAAGGGCATAAGTCAAAAAGGCCTGTGACTGGAGAGCCACCTCCGGCGCAAAGTTTGTATCGCTTACTCCTTTGGTGATGCCCCTATGATAAGCATAGTAGACATAAGGCTTTCCCCATTCCGGCAAATCCGTGAAAAATTCCACTTCCGGCTTAAATTGCAGGGCTGCCGACTCCTCGCCGAGCAGACGAAGCATGAGCACTAAGCCCTCCAACCTCGTCGGCTGGCGCTCCAGCTCAAAGCCCTGATCACTTCCTCGAAAAATTCCAAGCAGCTTTAGGCGGCGCGCATAGCCCTCCCCGGAAGCAAGCACGCTTCCAGAAAACAAAAACAGAACAATCGCCATCACCATTCCTCGAATCAAAAATCTGTTCATATCTTCCCTTCCTTGCAGATTTTTCGCTTATTTCCAGTTCTTTTCAGTTTATGCCTTGGAAAATAAGCCTTTCTCTAAGCGCAAGACTTTTTATGCCTGACGCTCCAGCTGTTTCCATAGCCTTTCCTGGATCAAGCAAACCGCATGCTCCTATCGCTCAAGCTCTTTCTATCGGTCTAAGCTTAACGGAGATGATCCCGCCATGCGGACAACTTGATCCTAGGCTTTTTAACGCTTTGTCAAATAACCCTGCGCCTTAAGCAGCTCGGCAATCAGCACCGCACCGCCTGCCGCCCCTCTTAAGGTATTATGCGACAATCCGATAAAGCGATAATCAAAAATATTGTCCTCCCGCAGTCGACCTGCCGACACCGCCATCCCCTTCTCCAAATCTCTGTCGAGATTGGTCTGCGGGCGATTGTCCTCAGCCAAATAATGAATAAATTGCTTCGGCGCTGACGGAAGCTCCAGTTCCTGCGGCAATCCCTTAAAATCCGCCAAGGCCTTAAGAATTTCTTCTCTTTCCGGTTTTTTGCCAAAGCGCACGGAAAATGCCGCCAAATGGCCATCCTCTACCGGCACCCTGACACACTGCGCTGAGATGGTCAATGCGTCACTGTTTTCAATTCCGTTTTCCCCAACCCTGCCGAATATTTTTAGTGGCTCCTGCTCGGATTTTTCTTCCTCTCCGCCGATATAGGGAATGATGTTATCTGCCATTTCTGGCCAGCTCGCCAAGGTCTTACCCGCACCGGACACTGCCTGATAGGTACTGACAAAAACCTCCTTGGGCTGATACTGCCAAAGAGCCGCCAAAACCGGCACATAGGACTGAATCGAGCAGTTCGGTTTGACTGCGATAAAGCCTCTTTGCGTTCCCAAACGTCTTTTCTGCTGCTCAATCACCTGCAAATGCGCATGATTAATCTCCGGAATCACCATGGGCACATCATTGACCATGCGATGCGCCGAATTGTTGGAAACCACCGGAATCTCCGCCTTGGCATATTTTAATTCCAAATCCTTAGTCGCCTGTTTATCCATATTGACGGCACAGAAAACAAAATCAACCCTTTCTTTGATGGCCTCTGCCTCCTGTGCGTCCAGCACAAGCATTTTCCCTACTGCTTCGGGCAGCGCCGCCTTCTGCGTCCATCTGCCGTCAACCACCTCAGCATAGCGTTTTCCGGCAGAGCGCGCGCTCGCCGCCAAACAACTGATTTCAAACCACGGATGCTCCGCCAGCAGCGTGATTAAGCGCTGGCCGACCATACCGGTCGCACCTACGATTCCGACTTTCAATTTTTGCGACATATTCTAAACCTCTCTTATTTTTGATTGTTTTATTACCGACTCAAAGCTTTTAGGAAAAAATTCCTTTCCCCTGCACCGCCCTCAAGGCCTTCATCTCTTTTCACCGCCAGCGCAGGATTCCGTCAAAGCCCTGCTTGACAGCCCTTCGCCAGCTTCTTTCGCTCCAAGCGCCTTCCCTGCCTTCGCAGCAATATTCCTTTGAATATACTGCCTGCTATTTGCTCTCATCTTCCTTTTTAACGGTTTCTTCCTTTTCCTTCTTATCCTTGGCCGCCTTCTTATCCTCCGTTTCTTCTTCCTTATGAAGAGTCAGATCCGGCTCGGATACACCGGCAATCGCTGTTTTATGTACTGGAATCAATACCGATTTGTTCTTTCCAAATTCTACTACTACCACGTCATTTATCACATCGGCAATCTTGCCGTAAAGACCCGAGGTCGTCATGACCGAATCTCCCACCTTTAAATTATTTTGCATCATCTGGGTTTCTTTTTGCTTCTTTCTCTGCGGTCTGATCATAAAAAACCATAAAACCAAGAGCATACCGCCCCAAACGATTACCAGTTCCAACATTCCGCCGGCAGGCGCGCCTGCCGTCAAGCTAAAAAATTGATTCATAAGTTCCTCCTACTGTCTGCTTTATTTTGTATTTTTCTGCGAAAGCCTTTTCGCTTTCCTTTATTGCTAAAAATTCGCCCTGCCCGCTGTTTTCCAGCTGCGAATTTTTATTGCCTTTTGCTTTGCTGTCAGTCAAAAACTGCCGCCCCGCTGAAAATTATCCTGTTTTTTGCGTTTATAGCTTAAAAACTCACCCGCCTCAATCGCCTGCCGAATTTCCGCCATCATAGTATTGTAAAAATATAGATTATGCAATACGCACAGCCTCATTCCCAGCATTTCCTTAGCTTTAAGCAGATGCCGGATATAGCTGCGCGAATGCTTTCGACACGCCGGACAACCGCAGCCCTCCTCGATCGGCCTGTCATCCGTTTCATATTGCGCATTAAATAAATTGAGCTTGCCCTGATTCGTATAAACATGGCCATGCCTGCCGTTTCGACTGGGATAGACGCAGTCAAAAAAATCTACGCCTCGCTCCACCGCCTCCAAAATATTTTCCGGCGTGCCGACTCCCATCAAATAGGTCGGCTTTTCCAGCGGCAGATATGGCACGGTCTTTTCCAATATTTCATACATCTCGGCGTGTGTTTCTCCCACCGCCAAGCCGCCGATCGCATAACCGTCCAGCTCCATCTGACTAATCTGCTTGGCATGCTCTATCCGAATATCCGCATAAATTCCTCCCTGATTAATCCCAAACAGCAGCTGCCTTTTATTAATGGTACGCTCCTGCTGATTGAGCCGCGCCATTTCCGCTTGACATCTTGCCAGCCAGCGCGTCGTTCGAGCCACCGATTTTTCGACATATTCTCTGCTTGCCGGAATCGGCGGACATTCATCAAAGGCCATGGCAATCGTCGACGCCAAATTCGACTGAATCTGCATACTTTCCTCCGGCCCCATAAATATTTTATGCCCATCAATATGCGAGCGAAAGTGTACGCCTTCTTCCTTAATCTTGCGCAAAGCCGCCAGAGAAAACACCTGAAATCCACCGGAATCCGTTAAAATCGGTCTTTCCCAGTTCATAAAGCGCTGCAAGCCGCCCATTTGATAAACGACTTCATCCCCCGGTCGCAAATGCAAATGATAAGTATTACTAAGCTCAACCTGACAACCGATTTCCATCAGATCCGGCGCCGATACCGCTCCCTTGATCGCCGCCGCCGTACCGACATTCATAAAAACCGGTGTTTCGATTGCTCCATGCGGCGTATGAAAGCGCCCTCTTTTGGCGCTACCGTCCTTTTTTAATAACTCATACATATTTCTTCCTGTCTTTTCTACTGTTTTTCCATTTTTGCTTTCGTATTTTCTGTTTCTGATTGCTTTCTATATCTAAATATTACGAGGATATCCCTATACTTTTTTTAGAAAGCTTCTCCCTCTTTAAAAGCTGCCTTTTCCGGAAAAGTTTTTTCTTCTTTAAATGCTTTCCTTTTCTAAATGTTTTTTTCTTTAAATGTTTTTCTAAAAAGCTTTTTCCCCTTTAAACCAGCTTTCCTTAAATAAAATAGCTTTTTGAACCCTTTCGGCAATTGCTTCAGGCTTTCCTTTGTTCCTCCAAGGCTTATTCTTAGCGCCAGTCCGGCTTCCACCGCCTGCCGTTAAAAATCAACTCATGCCTGCCCGCCCGCCGCTGTCTTTGGCATACCTTCCAATAATTCTGCCAAAAATGCTATAACGCAGCCGCCAAAGACCAAAAGATCCGCTATATTAAAATAAAGCTTGCCGTTTACACTGACATAATCGGTAACATAGCCGTTCCATATCCTGTCCAAAAGATTATTCAACCCGCCAATACTTACCAGCAGCCAGCCAACTTGAGATAGGCTGCTCCTTCTCGTCAAAAGCACATAGCCTGTATAGAAAACGCAGCATATTACCATCAGCAGCTGATATTTCAGCACTCTTTTGGGCTGATCCTTTAGCAGACCATGAAAAACCCCATAGTTTTCAACATAGCCAAATTGCAGTCTTCCCCATTTCACAGGGCGTTCTCTCCAATCGGCTTTCGCCTTCAAGCGCAGCAGAAAATCCAAAATACATAGTCCCGTCATTGCATTTCTCCTATTTTATCTATTTCATAGGGTGTTCTTTGATATACATAATAATTCAGCCAATTGGAATACAAGAGATTGGCGTGAGAGCTCCAAACTGATTTCGGCGTCAGATAAGGATTATCCTCCGGAAAATAATTTCTCGGCAGTTCAATCGGCAATCCCCTGCCCTTATCCCGATCATATTCCTGCTTCAAGGTCAGAGCATCATACTCGGAATGTCCAGTGACAAAAATATTTCGTTTATCCCTTGACATAATCAAATAAGCGCCAGCCTCGTCACTGACCGCTATCAACTCCAATTCCTTAACGCCCGCAATGTCTTCGATATGAACCGTTGTATGCCTCGAATGCGGTGCTAAAAATTCAGGATCAAAGCCTCTGGTCAGCGGACAGTATTCCTTAACCATGCGATGCGCAAAAACACCGAACAGCTTTTTTTCCAGAGGAAATTTTTTGACGCCGTACTTATGATACATTCCTGCCTGCGCACCCCAGCAGATATGAAAAACTGAAGTCACATGCGTTTCCGTCCAATTCATGATTTCAACCAGCTCCTGCCAGTAATCGACTTCCTCAAACTCCATCTGCTCGACCGGCGCGCCAGTAATGATCATGCCGTCAAATTTCCGATCCTTGATCTCCGAAAAGGTTTTATAAAAGCTGTCCAGATGATCCTTTCCCGTGTTCTTCCCTACATAGCTGGAGGTAGACAAAAACAGCACCTCCATTTGCAGCGGCGTATTGGAAAGCATCCGCAAAAGCTGCGTTTCCGTCTGCTCCTTAAGCGGCATCAAATTGAGCACCGCAATCTGCAACGGCCGAATATCCTGCGTCATTGCTCTTTCTTCATCCATTACAAAAATATTTTCCTTTTGCAGGATCTCTCCTGCCGGCAACCCCTTCGGTATCTTAATCGGCATGTTATCCTCCCGGCACGATGGCAGAGTCTTTGTTATTTTTCGTTTTTCTGCTCCCTCATTCTTTTGTTCCTGTTTATTCCTTTTCTTATCTTTATTCTTCTTTGCTTTTCTTGATGTTTCTATTCTGTTTTTTATTGCTGCTTTGCCCTCTTTTTCCTTTAAGCAAACAGACCGTGCGCCGCTCCTGTCATTTCAAAAGCCTTTCACATCCGCGCCGTTGATAGTCTGTCATGCTTCTGTGCTTTGGCAGCTTTTTAAAAATTCCTCCTCAGTAATGATCGGAATATTCAGCTCCTTGGCTTTTTTATTTTTAGAGGAGGTCGAAGCCGCCTCGTTATTGATTAAATAATCTGTTTTTGACGATACTGAACCCGCTACCTTGCCGCCACTTTGCTCGATGAAGTCCTTCAGCTCCTCTCGATTGGTATAATACATTAAATTTCCGGTGATAACAAAAGTTTTCCCCTGAATAAAGGCATTTCCCTCTGCCTGCCCAACTGACTCCCCGCTCTCGCCCTGCGGCAGCCGAAGCTCTGCCAGCAGCCTTTCTAGCGCCGCTTGGTTGCTCGGATCAGCT
>JBGZBY010000061.1:0-14694 GCA_041844915.1 Eubacteriales bacterium | reverse complement strand
GGACATTGGGCAAGAAAGGCAATGGATGAATTACAGCAACAAAATTTTATTACCGGCTATGAGGACAATTCTTTAAGACCGGATGCTCCTATCACCAGAGCGGAGTTTATCACTGTAATTAACAAGATGATGGGCTTTACCACCTCAAAGGAAATCAGCTTTTCCGACGTAAAAGAGGGCGACTGGTATAAAAACGCCATTGCCATTGCTGTCGCAAATGGATATTGCAAAGGCTACGAGGACAATACCTTTAAACCAAATGCTCAAATTACGCGAGCCGAGGCTTCTGTTATGCTAGCTAGAGCGCTAAGTATAAAAGAGGATACCTCTGCCGAATTAAAATTCAGTGATAATATGGAAATCCCTGCTTGGGCTAAAAGCGAAATAGCAAAGTTATTTACTGCCAAATACATTTCCGGCTATCCTGATGGTTCTTTTAAACCGGCAAACAGTATCTCGAGGGCAGAAGCTTTTACCTTGCTACATCGTTCCGTTTTAAATAAAGAAGTCATGGGCGATGTTACGGTAAACGCTGACTCAGAAACCGTTAAAAATCAGCGTATAAAGGGAAATTTGATTATCAGTAAAAGTGTTGGCGAAGGCAGTGTGCGGATTGAAAACACAAAAATATACTCAAACCTTATCATAAGAGGTGGCGGAAAAAATTCTGTCTACCTGAAAAATGTGGAGATTTTAGGAAAAGTTATCATTGAAAAAGAAGGCGTAAAATTGCAGCTTCAGGAAAACACTAAAGCAAGCGATATCGAAGCCACTACTTCTTTCCTTTTATCCGAGAATGGATTTGACGGAAATATTAAAAGCTTAACAATTTCCAATCAATTCAAGTCCAAACATCCAGTAGAAATTCAAGTTCCTATCTCCAACCTTAAACTTAACGCAACTTCTACTGTAAATATTGCCGCTAAAGTAGAAAACATTGATATTACCAGAGAAGCCAGAAATTCCATAATCAATTTGAAAAACGATGTCGAGGTTTCTACGCTCAATGTAAGTGCTAGAGCAGATATTTTAGGGAAGGGCAAGGCAAAGCTGATAAATGTAAATGTGGAAGGCGTAAAAATTGATTCTGCCATTAAAAACAAATCAAAAGTCGTACTCCACTACCAAAGATCCTCTTCCTCCACTAGCTCCAGCAGTTCCAGCAGCACTTCAACTCCCGCTAGTGTTGAAATAAAGGTAAAAAGCCTTGCTATCCTCGGAGATGCAAAGTTGACGCAGGACAATGAAATCAAAGAATTAACACTGAAATATGAGCCAGAAAACGCTACCAATAAAGCAATTGACTGGAGTATCGTTGGCGGTCAGAAAAATGTGAAGATTATTTCTTCTACTAGCCAATCGGTAAAACTGCAAGCTTTAGACAATGGAAATTATACCTTAAAAGCCGCTGTAAGAAATAGCGCTTCTGTTTCCGCTACCATCTCCGGTGAAATATCCAATCAAGTCGTTTCTTTAGCAAGCGGTTCTATGGGCACAGCCGAAGATAAAGCCATTTCCGGTCTTAACGCCGATGAGCTCTATATTTTAAAAATGGATGGAAAATACTTGACAATCAACGAAGCCGGCAATATTATCGGCGAATACGAAAAAAAGGAGGATGCTATCTCCTTTAGTAAAGCACTTGCTGCCGTTTCGCAGAATAAAGCCAAAATCAACGGCTTAAACAACGCCCAAACCTATGAGGTAATCATGGTAAAGGCGGAGGAGTCTTTTCAAATCAAGATTCAATCCTATTTGAAATATACCGAAGCGGATATCACTACAAAAAATGCTGCTTTAATTGAAGAATTAGCTGTTTCCCTGCTGGATGAGGCTGAAGAACTTATCGGCGTCGCTGAAAGCAGCGAACAGCAGAAAGCTTTAGAAAAAGCCAAAGAAAAAATCGAGCAAAAGCAAGCGGAATTGCAGGAAAAAATAGACAGGACAAAGGCAGAAATTCAGCAAATCCTTGCAGCCTTAAAGCATTCTATCAATGACCAAATAATGGAAAATCTGGACTATGACAGAGCAACTACTGTCCTTTCCTATGTCAAGAGCGAAATGTCAAAACTTGCACCGGAAGCCGTAGATCAGCTCGATCCTTCTGAAAAGGATAAATTAAGCAAGCTGGAAGCAGATTTGACCTTGGCCGAAAAGATCAAGACCTTAAAATTAGTGCTGGGAGAGGATGGCAGTACAGAAAATCCATTAAAGGAATATAATCTGACAGTGCAGCTGATGAAGGAGGACGCAAACACTCCCCGAAAGATAGAGGAATATAATGTAGCGCAAAATACCGAGATACCCAATGTTATTCAGCGTGTAAGAAAAGAAGGTTTGGGGCGTTACTTTGTGTCCGCTACATTAAAGGATACTTTCCAATACCTAAATCTGCCTTTTCAATCCAATGTGCAGGAAGTAAAAGCGATTGTCAATGATTTGGGAACACTTTACTTAGCGGGAAACAATTTTGGTCCAGTTCCCAATAAACCCACAAATACAAAAATTCGATTTAATTTGAACGATCAAATTTTAGAATGGGATGCTATTGCCAATGCAAAAACTTATGATATTTTTGCCGAATTGACTTTATTTTCACGAGAAGTTTCTTTAGGTGGCGCTTATTTGGAACCATCAGTTCAAGGAACACCCGAAGATCTTACAAATATTGAAAATGAATTTAAGTATTCCGAGCTCCCCTCTGTGGATAATAAGATGTTTATACCAACCCAATATCAGACATCTAAAAGGATATTTGTTGCTGTGGGACTTACGGATACCAAAGTTTCTTTAAGTAAGTTTGTACCTGCTCAAGGAGGGCAGTTCGATATTCGAGATTCAAGTACAGCACCTCAAGATGCTGATCTAGGAACCTTGAAAATAAGCATTGTTCCCAGAAACGAAAATAGCTTATATATCTCTAATGCTTATAGAAATAATGATCCCTATGTTATAAACTACGATTCTGTATTTGCAGCAGACTTTACATGGGGTGATTTTAAAAAATTCCTCCCCGGCTGGAGATAATTCACTCGTAGAAAACAAACTCTCAAAATAAAAAAAGCGATTGCCAAGAAATAACCATTCTGGCAATCGCTTTTTCCTTTTTCATTCTGTCCTGATACTGATCTGCACCCGGCTGCGCCACATGGGTTGCATAATATTAACTGAACAGGAGTGATATATAGACACAAAAAAGGAGGATAACGCCATGATGGAATATGCAACCAAAATCACTGCGCTATACTCCCGCCTTTCAGTTGGTGATGAGGATAGGGACGGCAGTGAATCGGATAGTATCGTAAATCAAAAGGCATTCTTAGAACGGTATGCAAAACAAAACAAACTGATGAATATTCACCACTATATCGACGATGATAAAAGCGGTAGGTTCTTTGACCGTAATGTCTACACACAGATAGCGATGTAGCAAGATGTAGCAAGCGGAAAGACTTAAAGCAAGCAGGAAATCTGACAGTGGAAAAAATGCTTTAAAAATGGTATAATATCCTAAAATGTTTAGAGAAAAAAATTCAGATTTAGAGCTATGTACTATGCAAAAAATAGATAATGACGCTTTCTATGAATATATAAAACCATATGAGCGAGGGAGTATCCGATATACATTGCATGAGTGATGAATACTTAGTGCAGGAACTTGAGGAAGAGATGCAGAATATAAAATAGCCTGCTTTCACATGTATAGAGTGTGGTATTGTTGTCAAGGGCGGAGAAATAGGACTACTCAAGACAGTGATAAATAGGAAGTTGAACAGGACACTATTTATATTATGTCAAGAAGGGGATAAACATGAAAAAAATACAAAGCAAATTATTTTCAAATTTAGAAATTTTAGAAAATGAAGATTTTGGACTTTATGGAACTGTACCAAGTGGATTTGACAATGAAGTATCACTGTTTATTAGTGAAGATACTGTTACAAACGATATTGCACTAAATAAAGCAATAGAATTTTTTGATAAGGCGAATCACTGGAATACGTATTGCCGAAATCTTTTTATTGAAAACAGTGAGGACAGCGTTGTAAAAGATTATTTTGATTTTTATAAAGAAGAAATACCGGAAGTATTTGAAGCAGACAACTTAAAGATGCTTTCTCTTTCCGATATGGTAAATCTTTTGAAATTAACAGGTATGTCTAGCCATAATTCTGAAAGCGAACAAATATTTATAGTAGACTTTACATTAGGATATGACCAACTATTATCTCTTTCATTTAATGCTGATATTGAATTTAGAAATATTGCATGGGAAAGCTAACGATCATAACACATAGTCCGATAACTCCCAGTTTAAGAAGTTTGCAGGGAATGTGCTAGGGTTAAAGAAAATGCCTGCGGTATTTTCTGACTCTCGATATCGACCCGTCGCCGACGAAAACCCGTTCCAACAGCCTTTTATATAAAATCTCCATCACAGCATCATCCTCACCCCGAGTCCTGTCATCCCTTTTGGAAGGTCGCCCGTTGTCCGAAGCGACCGCAGGGAGCAAGTTTCGATGCGCCTTCCAAAAGGGATGACAAAGCTGGGATAAACGAAAATGCTGCGAGGCACTTCCCCTATAGATTCCAGTTTATCTAATTGAATATAACAACTTGAGAAGCAGTAAATCAAAATAGGTTTGCTGTCTTTTTCTTGCTCAATTTTCATATTAAAAACGTCAATAAATCAAAAAAAGGTACTTGACAAAGCGCTCTCTGATCGACACCCAATGGAGCACAAAAAGTACTCAAAACAGGAAAGACTTTTCTTTTTTTCTCGTTAAAAATAGAAAACTCCCCTCCCTTTTCTTGACTTTTTATCCATAAGTTGATACACTAAAAAAAACGCAAGGGGAGCATTATCATGAACATGCATGCAAAGAAATATTTTTCCTTTTTTCAACAGCTGCTGCTGTTTGGCGCTGGCATTATTTTTTCTGTTGTTTTACTGATTTTTGTTATTCAGCATTATTCTTTTAATGAAGCTTATTTCCGCCAGCAATTCCAAAAAAACAATATTTCCGCCGCTACTGGCTTTACCGATGCGGAACTGGCCAAAATCATCCGCCAGATGACCGGTTATCTGGCCGGTCAGGAAAATTCCTTTAATCTAACTCTCCCGATCGACGGAAAGGAAGTCTTCGTTTTTAATGACCGAGAGCTCGCGCATATGCTTGATGTCAAGGTCATCTATGTCTTACTGAACAAGATAAAGCAAGCCGGTCTTTGGGTTTTATCGGCAATTTTGATTCCCTATACGCTTTACATTTACTTCTCCTGCCGCAAGCATCGCAGTGCAAAAACGGTTTTTCTTTTTCGCCGCTATCGTATGAATATCGCTAAACTCTTTGCCTTTAATGCCTTGTTTACCCTGTTGCTGATCAGCGGTTTGGGCTTTATGCTGCTGACGGATTTCAGCAAATACTTTATTCGCTTTCATGAAATTTTCTTTGACAACGACCTGTGGCTGCTGAATCCCAAAACAGACCGCTTGATCCAAATGCTGCCGGAGGTATTTTTCTATGATATCAGCTTTAAAATGGTCGAGCGCTATGCTCTGATTTCCTTGAGTCTCGGTGCTGCAGGACTGGCCTTTTTCTTGTTTTTAAAAAGAGAGGAAAGCTCCATTTAACGTAGCCGAGACCTAAAAGCACAAGCACCACTTCCATTTAAAAACCACTTCTAAGTACAGAAAACAAAAATATAGGTTAAGACCGCGCCCACAGTAAACACACTGCCGCGCTGCTACAATGAATTTCCTTATCTGACATTCGCAAACCAAATCATCAAAGTAATATGCAGGAGGACAGCCTTTTTGCTGATCAACTATGAATAATCGTCAGGAAATCAAAACAACCTTTTTATTGCAGGAATTACGAGAAAGCAAAAGCATTTACCACTATCTTCAGGAGAATCAGGAAATTTTTTCCTCCCATGTGTTTGCCGAATATTTATGTCATCTGATTTCAAGAAATAATATCTCCAAATCGGAATTCGCCTTCCAAAGCGGCTTGTCAAAATCCTATGTCTATGCCATACTAAGCGGCGTTCGTCCAGCCCCTTCAAGAAATCGAGTCATTTTAATGGCTCTTTCGGTTAAAGCTAGACTTGAAGAAGCGCAAAATTTATTGATTTATAGCGAATATACCCCTCTTTCGCCTAAAGTTCAGCGCGATGCCGCCGTAATCTTTGCTATTGAGCAGCAGCTTTCTGCTCTCCAGCTTTCTGATCTTTTGTTTGACCTTGACTTAGAGCCTTTGGAATAATGCCGGACTGATCTTATCCGGACAAAAATTCACTTCCGACAATTTTTCTGCCGCCTCAAAAAAGCGCAAAGCGATAAATATATAGCAGCCTCCATTCATCCTTGATGAACAGAGGCTGCACCACTTTTCGCACAATGTAATTTCTTTTCTATTTTCTAGCTTAGAATTAAACCAGCCGCTGAAAAGAACACAAATATTCCTTGGAGCAAGCGAGGCTTTTTCCTATTTTTGTCATAGTCAATCTGTCTTTAACGGCAAGCCTTGGCACGAGTAATCAGACGCACCTTCTTATGCCCAAGGATTGCTGCTTTCCGGTTCACGAATCCCCGCCAGCAAAAACTGCTCCCAGAGGTACCATTTTCCATCCTTGGCACAGCGCAGCTTGATCGGTCTCGGATTGTCTGCGCCGCCAGATGGAATCATCAGCTTGGCATAACCTTGCTCCACATAGGAATATGGCTCCTCACTGACCGGTACAGTATAGGGCATTGTCGGTGTATAATCATTGTCCGGAACCGCGCCTTCAAAATAAGAGCGCGGCACATAATCCTTATCTCGAAAGCGATCAGCAATAAATTGCTTATCCATGCCGCTCAGCGGTCTGGGGCCACTTAAAAAATCCATCATCTCCAAGGACAAATTTTTATCCCTAGGATAAATGCTCAAGGCAAGCACTGTCATTGCGGCTGTGTCAAAGGGCGTTGCCATTTGCGCCTGCGGCAGGGCCTTAAATTCCTCCAGTGTTTGCGGAATCGCGCCAAATACAATTCTTTCTTTTCTCATAACTCCACCTCTTTCTTTATTTTATAATTATTTCATACACAGAATCTCTCCAAAGACCATTTCCCATCGGAAAATTATCCCCAGAAAGATTTATATATGTTTTATTATACTACCTACTCCCAAAAAACTCAATATCATTATTCATCCTTTAAACGAAGGCTGCTTTGCCGTTAGCTTCCAAGACAAGCCTTCTGTAAAAATTGCTTTACAAACTCATCGTCCGCCAAATGCGGATAGCTCTGCCATACGCGGCTGATTTCCTCCGCCTGCCCGGGAGAAAGCGCCTCCTCTGGATTCAGCGTCCATATGCCCGGCATTAGTCCCTGTCTGCGCAGCACCTCATGAATCCCAGTGATACAGCCGGCAAACTGATTCGCTGCATCAAAAAAGGCGGCGTTGCAGTCTGTCACCTGTGCGGCAATCGTCAGCAACTCCGGAGAAATGGCGCCGCTTTCCCTTTCCTTGCAAATTCTTTCATAAAGCTGCACCGCGCCATGCGTCCAAACTGCCCAATGTCCCAGCAGCCCGCCAACAAAGCGAAGCTTTTTGGCATTCCCCAGCTCCAATTCTGTTAGCAGATCCAGCACAATATTGTCGTCATTTCCAGTATAAAGAGCAATTTCATCCTCTCTGCCGCTCTCTGCTACCGCCCGAACCAGCTCCAGCGTCGCATAGCGGTTAAAGGGCGCCGCTTTGATTGCAACCAAATTTTTAAGGGCGCAAAGCTTTTTCCAATATTCGTAGCTAAAGCGTCGGCCGCCGACGGCAGCCTGCAAATAAAAGCCAATTGTCGGCAGCACCTCGGAAACCAGCTGGGCTCGATTTAAATGCTCCTCTTCCTCCAAGTCGGACAATCCGCTTGGACTAAGCAGCACCGCGTCATATCCTAAGCTTTTTGCTATGGCTGCTTCTCGCAGAGCTTGCTCTGTTCTTCCGCAGACCCCGCAGATCGCTACTACAGCACTCCATAACGCAAATCGACAGCATAATTAAGGCGATACATCAATACCTTAGAGCCATAGGTCTTTGCCGCAGATTCAAAAATTCTTTCTCTGCCCAAAGTACTCATCGCATATTCTCCAATTGATGCCGGCTTTTCCCATCCGTACAGCCGCCACTGCTGATCCTGACCTGCGAATAGATATTGCCGGAGGAAAAAACCACGATACTTGCGCCTTTAAAGCGCCGTACCACCAAGGTCGGCAGCCCGACATTCATCTTCCATGTTTCGCTTTCGTTTCCGTTGGTGCCAAATTTTTTACCTGCCATATAAATCAAATTCTCCGCGTCGGGAAGCTTTTCCATCGCTCCTTCCTCCATCAGATCCAGAGAGATTGTTTCTACTCCGTTTTCCTCCATAAGGCGCCGGCTGTCCTCGTCCGAAAAGCGTGAAACCGCCCAAATCTTCTTGGTCACCCCCGCCTGCTGGCAAGCTCTTGCCGCCAAAACAGCCAGAGACGGCCCCATCTTCCCACCGGCGCCAAGAATGCCGATATCGCCCTTGATTTTTTTACATCCTCAATCAAAGCCGCGCTTGGCTCCGACAGCATTTGATTTAATTTTTCTTCATTCCAGTTCATTTTTTCCTCCAATTTTTTATAATTTCCCTGCCATTTTCCGTCGCAGCTCCAGCGAACACTCCAAATTATTTTAAATCCTCTGCCCTTCCGCACATATAGGACAGGACAAGCTCTAGGGTATGCCGCTTTCTGCTTTCTAAGATTTCTTTTTCGCTTAAATCTCTTGAAAACAATCGCGACAGGGTGTAACGGTTGGAAAAATTGGCAAAGCAGACAACGATCAGCGACAGAACTGTTTGCCTTTCATCCACCTCCGGCAAAAATATTCCTTTCTTTTTTCCTTCTATAATTTTGTCGCAAAAAATATCCAATGTTCGACGGCGAACCTGCTCTGCCGGCATTTCCTCCAAATACTTGCCTTTATTTAAATTCTCCCACATCAAAATATTGACAAAGGAAGAATTTTCCGCCAGAAAATCAAAATACGTGGAAATAATCCCACAAATCAAATCCCTACCGGAAAGCTCATTTTTCAGCAATTCCGTTTCAGCGTTTTCCATGCGGCGATAAACCTCAAACAAAACATTTTTATATAGGTTTTCCTTGTTTTCAAAATATTCGTAGATCATTCGCTTATTGATCTTCGCCTGAAGAGCAATTTCATCCACTCTTGCTCCATAAAAACCTTTTTCTGAAAATTGTTCTTCCGCGGCCTTTAAAATATCCTGTTTTGATTTTTCCGCATTCCTTTCCCTTCTTGCCATAACCTTTCCTTTCCTTTTCTCAGCTTTTTACTGATCCCAGCATGACTCCTTTTACAAAATATTTCTGCACAACCGGACAAATGATCATCACCGGTACCATTGTAATAAAAATCATGGCATTTTTCAAGGCAGAAGGAGTAATTAACGAGCTGCTCGCCACATAACTACCATCATTGCCAAACCTAACGCTATGTACCTCCTCATAAACACAAGCTCCTTTTAAAATGTTATTCTGGTTTATCGCTTTTCCCCGACCAGAACCTGTTTCCATAAATTGTTATGCGCTTATGGGCTGCTGCCCGAATGATTCCGCATCACTTAAACAGGTCATTTTACCTCTGCCGAAAACTCTATGATAAAGTAAATTTATCGTTTTCTCCCGCAACAGCCTTGTCAAGACAGGATCTCCGGCTATGTTTATTAAATAAGTAACTGATTAGTTACTTATAGGCAATTATATGATAACTCTTTTTTTTGAATAAGTCAATTCATTTATAAGTTTTCTATGATTCAAACAATAATTTAGTTTTAAATTTATTAAAATCGCTATTTTTTTCTGATTTTAACTGTTTCGACACATTCCTGCCTTGATTGATTGAACTCCGCTGCCTCATAAAAAACGCCCCTTCTGCAATATTCCCATTGCAGAAGGGGCGTTCTGTTCCACTTGCGCTTTCCTGCCAAGCCACTTGAAAGCTGAAGCACAAAAAGCGTTTCCCAAAGCAGCTTTCCGCACTTAGTCGGGATTTTTATGCTGCTATCTTCAAAAGATCTTTATTTAAAATACTCCACTTCTCCGATTTGCCCCATTTTCGTCAAATGAGAGTCAAACCACGCCACACTTTTGGCTGCGCTTAAACGCCGAACCATGAAGTATAAGGCTCCGCCGGAGTTGTCCTTCCCCGCCAGCGCTTCATCAACCGCCATGCGAGTGCTATCCTTTACCTCTACCGAATAATAGGTTCCATTGGAGATTGGAGAAAACTGATAGTATTTTCCATTATTCTGAAACACAACCTCCTGAATGCTGTTAGGGAAAGCTTCGCTTTCTACCCGATTTAAAATGATATTCACAACCAGCAGCCTCGTTTCATAAGACTCCGCGCCTGCTTCCGCTTCAACGATACGGGTCAGTATCTCATATTCCTCCGCCGTAATATCCTTGGCCTGTCTGGAAATCAGCTTGCCTGATGTGACAAACTGTCTATCCTCCGTTCCCTCCGTCAGCTGTAAAACATGCTCCTCTGGTTTATTCCGCTGGATATAGCCTTCAATTTTCGCCGTATAATAATGCGATATTGCTTCTTCCTGCTGTACCGGCTCGACTTCCTCCTGCTCCTCCTTATTAGAGGGAAGAAGCTTTCTCTCTGCGAAATAGCCTTCCATTCCCTGCAGAATAAAGCCATTGACGCCCAGAACCAATACTATCACACAGCATGCCGCGAAAACAACCAGACCCTTTTGATGCCCCTGCTTTAAGCTACTGAACAGGTTCCTTAAAAAATTCATCTGTCGTTCCTTTCTTCTTTCTTGTTTTGTATCTCCTTACTTCTGTTTCCTCTATGATAAACGCAAGGTCTTTCCCTTGCGATTTGCCAATTATACCGAGTGTGCAGGAGAGTGTCAATATCCTCTGCGGATATTATCTGTATTTTTGTCATATGTAATTTTTCAGAAAATTATAAGCAGCGTTTTGTATGATTTTTTTTGATTCATTCTCTCTTTTTTATCTGTTTTGTACAATTGTGCTTTGTTTGTTTTAATGCTTCTTTTAAAAATTCTGATAGAGCTTTTTCGTAAAAAAATAAGAACCGCCGCATTTTTTCTACGACAGTCCTTAAAAAACTCTTATTTTTCCGGAATCGCCCTGAGCTTATCCTCTTCCATGATAAAGCGCACTCGCTCGACGCCCTCCAGTTCTTTGTCCAGATACATCTCCGACAACTTATCCTCGATATGAACTGTAATGCTTCGGCGAAGCGGCCTGGCTCCGTACGCTTCATGATAGCCCTCTTTGACCAAAAATTCCTTGACCTCCTCAGACAGCTCAATATCAAAACCCTTTTCCTTCGTGGTCTTACGCAGCTGCTCAATCATAATATCCACAATTTCCAAAAGATTTTTCTTGGTCAAATTGCCAAACACAATGATATCGTCCAGTCGATTGAGAAATTCCGGTTTAAAAAACTCATTCAGCGCAGTCTTAACCTTTTCCGCTGTTCGGGGAGCTTCGCTCGGATTGAAGCCGATTCCCGCTCCCTTGCGATCTGTTCCGGCATTGCTGGTCATCAGCAAAATGGTATTTTCAAAATTAACGGTTCTGCCTTGACTGTCCGTCAGTCTGCCGTCCTCTAAAATTTGCAGCAGCAAATGGAAAATATCAGGATGCGCTTTTTCAATCTCATCCAGCAAAACCACCGAATACGGACGGCGGCGCACCCTTTCTGTCAACTGTCCGGCACTGTCATAGCCAATATAGCCCGGAGGCGCTCCGATCAGCTTTGATACGGTGTGCTTCTCCATAAACTCCGACATATCAAAGCGAACCAAAGCCTCCTCACTGCCGAAAAGTTCTCTTGCTACAGCCTTTGCCAATTCTGTTTTGCCCACGCCGGTCGGGCCGACAAAAATAAAGGATGCCGGGCGAAGCTTCGGCATAAAGCCGGAACGGCGGCGCTTAATTGCTGTCGATACCGCTAGGATGGCTTCATCCTGACCCTTAACCCAACGACCAAGCCTAGTGTTTAAGCGCTTTAGCTTAATCGCTTCTTCCTCTGTCAACTTTTGCACCGGAATTTTTGTCCATGATTCGATCACATCCGCCACCAACTCCTCGGTCAACTCTACATGATCGCATTGCTTTTCAATCTCTTTGATCTTGTTTTCGATCCTTAATTCGTCCATTCGGCAGTCCGCTGCCTTTTCATAGTCATCTGCGGCGGCGGCAATTTCCTTTTCCTCAATCGTTTTTGCCAGCTCCGCCTTCAGTGCCTCCAGTTCAACCAGCCCCAAATTCCGCAAATTCGCCCTAGAGCCCGCCTCGTCAATCAGGTCAATGGCCTTATCCGGCAAATATCTCTCGTGAATATAGCGCTTGCTCATACGCACGGCATAGGCGATCACTTCATCAGAAATCAGGACATGATGATAATTTTCATAATAGTCCTTAATGCCCTTGATAATCTCAATGCTGTCCTGCTCACTAGGCTCCTCTACCAACACCTTTTGAAAGCGCCGTTCCAATGCGGAATCCTTTTCAATATGCTTACGGTATTCCTCTAGCGTGGTGGCTCCAATCACTTGAATATCGCCTCTTGCCAACGCTGGCTTTAAAATGTTGGCGGCGTTCATCGAACCGCTCTCCGAGCCGCCGGCACCGGTAATGTTATGAACCTCGTCAATCACTAGAATCACATTGCCGCTCTCCGCCGCTTCATGAATGATCGCCTTCATTCGTGCTTCAAATTGCCCGCGGAACTGTGTTCCCGACACTACTCCCGGCAAATCCAGCAAATAAATTTCACTGCCCAAAAGCTTATGCGGTACATTGCCTTCGGCAATCCGTACCGCCAGCCCCTCGGCAATTGCCGTTTTGCCGACTCCCGGCTCGCCAATCAGCACTGGGTTATTTTTTTGCCGGCGATTCAATATTTGGATCACTCGGTCGATTTCTCTTTCTCTCCCTATAATTCGATCAACCTCGCCGTTTTTAGCTTTTTCTGTCAGGTTGCTTCCAAACTGATCCAGATTTTTTCTTTTTATTTTACGGGGAACCTTCACCTTAGTTTTGGTGGCGGTATTACGCGAAGCGTCCTCTCCGCCGACGATAAGCTCCTTTGCTGGCTCCTCGCCCGCATCGAGCGTATCTAAGGTCGGATCGACAAAGCCGCCGCCAAAATTTTCCATGAATTGATTGAGCCTATCCCCGATCTGCGGATCCTCCAGCATTTCCATCATTTGATCATTAATATTGTTCATTTCCTCCGGCGTCATTCCGGTTTGCACCAAAAAATCATTTAAAGGGGCAATTCCCTGCCTTTTTGCACAGGGCAGACACATACCGATCCTTTCCTGCTTGCTCCCATCTATTTTTGACATAAATACCACTGCGGTATTTTTATGGCATACAGAGCATTTCATACTATCACAACCTTTCTTTCTCTATTTTCTACCCAAATTCTATCTATACCCGAACGATTAATTTTATTTTTCGTTTTCTTGCTTTTTCCCCTATCGCTTAATAAGCCATTTTGCGTTGTTGATTCTTTCCTCGGAAAAAGAATGCTATGCCATTTTAAGAGTTTTCTCCGCTGCGCAATATCCGAGATGGCATTCAGTATACATCTAAAAATTTAAATGGATATTAGTATTTATATAAATTACCATAAAAGATTTTTCGCCTGCTGATAGCCTGCTGCCAACCATTTATCAATATTTTCCTTCGTATATTTCATCGAATCATTTTTTTCAAACTCAAAATCCGGCTTCAGCAAAATCACCTGATCCTTTCTGTATTTCTGCCAAAGACTCTCCGGAAAGGTAAAGCTTTTATCCAAAACAACCGCATACAGTCGATCCACCGCTTCCATTAAAAAAGGTTCAATGAATCGATTGTTAAGCAGTCCTCCGTCCAGCAGATAACCGTCGTAGTTACCCGCCGCAATCTGCTCGCGGAACCGCTCCTCCTGCGACCTGCCTTCAAGCCCGTCTTTCCAGCTGTAGGGATTTGGCAGCAGCGAAGATGCTCGAACATATTCTTTCACCTTTTCGTCCGTTTCCATGGCCAAATCAGAAAAGCTATGACGTATGCTGCCGCTTTCCACCGGCAGATAGTTTACAAAAAAATGCTCCACCTGCGGAGCTCGCTTTGCCGATAGCAGCATTTGAACGCCTTCTACCGCCGGCATGCTTTCAAAAACCGGAGCATTTCGATCCTGCGCATACTCCGAGGCTGACATCCGGTCCCAAATTTCCTGAAGCCTGCCCGCTCCGCCATAAAACAGCGCCATTCCATTGATCGCTCCAATCGAAGTGCCGACGATCACTTGGAAGTCTATGCCTTTCTCAAAAAATACCTGTAGTGCTCCTGCTTGAAACGCTCCCTTTGCTCCACCGCCTTGTAAGTAAAGTCCCGTTCTGTTTTTCATTTTTTCCTCCCCGAGCTATCCTTCGTCAAATCCGCCGCCTGCCGCTAAACTTAAGGCCTTTTCCGCCATTGCCCAATGACATTCGGTTATCGCCTCCGCTCTCCGACCAATTCCGGACATCGCCTAAAAACGGCATACCCGCCATCCAGCCCGCCACGAAAAGAAAAAGCTTGGTTCTATGGCCGAAGTGCCGCGCTGTCCGCAAAGCTTC
>JBGZBY010000060.1:0-2656 GCA_041844915.1 Eubacteriales bacterium | reverse complement strand
TGCATTCTCTTTGTGTTATATATTATATAGAAGAAATTTTTTGGTGCTGGCGGGGTGGCTGGCAATGCTTTTCCTTAAAATCTCCGCAAAGCCTCCGCGCACCGTATTTAAAGGAAAGGGCTGGCAGTTAAAGCCGGCCGCAGAAAAACCGGTATGTCCTTGCTACTGGACAAAATTCGGCAAAGGGAGGACTTATATTTCAATTAGATTAAATTCTTCTTAAAAGTATAAGAAAGCCTGTTAAATTGAAAGGGAATCGTGTATAATAGTGGTATCGCGAAGAATAAAGCAGGGGGCAGAGGGAGTTTTAAGCAGACACAAACGGAGGAAAGCATGAAAAGAATTATAGCATTTTTATTGGGAATCATGATTCTGCTGACCGGAATTTCGGTGCAGGCAGCGGAAAGTACCTTAGAAGAAAGAGCTGCGCGGCTGAATAAGCTTGGGGTTTTAAAGGGGGACGGAAAATCGTATAATTTGACCGGCACCTTGACCAGACAAGAGGCGGCTACCTTTATTGTGCGGCTGCTGGGAGCGGAGAGGGAGGTGCTTGGCAACAAAGCCAAATATACGACCAGCACCTTCCGCGACGTAAACGGACAGACGGATTGGGCGGCGCCCTACATCGGCTATTGCATTCAAAAGGGAATTATCAACGGTTATACCGACAATACCTTTCGGCCGACGGCGAAGCTGGAGATGCAGGCTTTTGCCAAGCTCCTTTTGGTTGCCTTGGGCTATACCTATGAGAAGGATTTTACTTGGCAGAACACCCTGAAAAAGGCGGAGGACCTAAAGCTGATTACTGCCGGCGAGATATCCTTGGCGGCGGCGAATCCTTTTACCCGAGGCGATGTGGTTAAGCTGCTGGACAGAGTGCTGAACATGAAAAATGTGCAGACGGAAAAAGAAATGTTTTATAATCTCCTGAAAAATGAGGGAGTGACGGAAGGCACGCTGGCGGAGGTTGGGCTGGCTCGGAAAATCGGCAGCAACAAGGTCGAGGAGGTTAAGGAAATGTCGCCCGGCAGGTACAGCATTCGGTTCAGTACCCCGCCCAAGGTATTTTCGGCAGAAAACATGATCCTCGTAGAGGAAAACGGCAGAAATTTAAAGATAAAATCCTTAAAGGCGACCGATCTTTTAAATATTTACGTAGTCGATACCGACCAGCCAGCGGAAAATATGAAGTATCAAATCTTGATAAAAGATGTAATCGACAGGGAAAATACTTACTTTCAGGAGTATAAAAAGGAATTCATTTCGCTGCGTAAGCAAGGCATTGAATCCGAGCGCTTTCTTATCAGTCAGATTAATGTGTTAGACCGTAAGACGATGGAAGTTGAGTTTACCCATCCGATCGGCGACGTGATGAGCAATGTAAGTTATTACACTATCTACAAAGACAAATCGGTTGTTGCGGAAAAAGGTGCATTAAAGGTCAGCTTGGCCGGCGAGAAGAGGGTTAGAATTCAAATGTTGAGCTATGATTTTATTGAAAATGAAATCTATTCTCTGACGGTGTCCGGCAATGCGCAGTCAAAGCTTGGCGTAAGAATCAATTCGGGCAAAGAGGACAGTCTGATTTTCTTGGGCAAGCAGACCGAGGAGGCAAAATTTGATATTATCTCAATCGAGCTGCTGGATAAGAATACGATTCGCCTGACTGCCAATAAGCCGGTCAGCATTGCTACAGCCGAGCAGGTATTTTCTTATTACCTGACGGACAGCAGCGCCAGTCCGATTGCGATTGACAAAGCAACAGTGCTGGTAAATACCGATTATGCGGAGCAGAGTATTTTGCTAAAGACCTCTCGCACGCTGTCGGAGAATAAGAATTATAATCTAAGGATCAATCAGCTTTATACCGAAGGCAGGGCAGAATCCATTATTGAAAGGGATTATAAGTTTATGGCGGGAGTGATCGGCACGAATACCTATGATTTAAGCGACGCCAGACAGTTGGATTCCTATACCATTCAGTTCAGCTTTGATACGGCGATGGATCAAAAAACGGCTGCTCAGCCGCAGAATTATTATATTCGGCGAGAATTAAGCGGAAAAACGATTGTACCGGCGGCGATATACAATGACTATGAAAACGGCAGAATGCTGATGTATTTGGCAGAGCCGCTGAAGGAAAGCAACTCGGCAACCTATTTCCTCTATGCGAAAACCGATATTCGCGGGGCGAATGGAGAATTGAGAAGGGAAGCGGCCAAATACGCCTTTGAAGTCACGGATATGCAGGAGAAAAAGGTGGGGCTGGAGAAGGTCATTTATATAGGAGATAATGCGATTCAGATTTATTTTGATGAGCCGGTGGCCAAAGCTGTTCCCAATTTGGATGTGGACAATTATCGGGTATACGATAAGGAAACGAAGCAGGAGCTGTATATTCTGGGCGTTCGTTACATTGACGGCAGGAGAATCGTGCTGAATACCCAAAATTATAATCCAAACAGGACTTATGTATTAAAAATAAAAGAGGTTTTGGAATTTAACGGCGTCAACTTGATCAAGGACTTGCCGGAGATAGAAATTGAAAAAGGCAGTCTGGTGCAATAGCAAGAATTAGCCATAGTTTCGCGCATTGAAAGGGGCGCGGTAAAAAAAGGGGTGTTGCGAAAATGATTTTTTATCGTTTTGCAACAAC
>JBGZBY010000059.1:0-2607 GCA_041844915.1 Eubacteriales bacterium | reverse complement strand
TTAACCGGTCTTATTCTTCGACTTCTTCATCCAGCTCGATGATTTCCGAAATTGCCTGATGCTTCAGATTCGCTTCGTCAAGATCCTTGCCTTCCAAAAACCGTATGTCGATTCCCATATCTCCGACAACATGGACGGGATTTTTTCTTTCCCGTATCATACAGCTGACAAAGGGCATTCCCTCCACGCTTACGATATTTTTATAATCCGCATAATAGGGTGAATCCTCAAAAACAGCGGGAGTTGTAAGTCCTAAGGCAATATTTATTCCATAAAAATCAATCACCTTTTCTTCTTTCCGCTCTCCTTTTTTCGGCCTTTTGTAGGCTGACAGCTTTTCCATGGCCATATCCAAAGAAAGCCATGAGACTCCTCTTTCCCCAGCCTCTTTTACGGAGCTGACCAATACAAGCCTTTGTCCCGGTACCTTCAGTATATAGACCCTGTACCAATGCGGGTGCGGTTTGGGGATTTTTATGCGCAGCTCACCTTTTTGAATATGTACTTCTTTGTCCTTCCAATATAAAACGGCATAATTCTCATAAAGCACAAGCTGTGCTTCTTCCTCCTTGCTTCCCCAGAATTTTGCGGCAATCCATGCCGGCAGCAGCATGGCGACGGGGATTAAGCCGAAGATAAGCCAAATCGCATGATCGCTGTGCTCTCTGAAATATGCGGGAGCATACTCCGGTCCTTTTGCGATGCCGGAAAAAATCAGTATCCCGGTATATACACAAAAACCGAGTGCAATACCGCATATCATCAGGATATACAGCACAGCCGGCGGATATTTATTGCATCTGAATTGTATCGTACACATAGCCCTCCCTCTTATTTCCAAAAAACAGGTGTAATCAAAAAATGATACAGGATTGTACAGGGTACGGCATAGGCGAGCAGCAAAATCAAAAGTGCCAAAAGTCTTTTCGGTGTAAGCCCCGGTCGATTTTGAGGCACATCCTTTTTAAGTAATGTCTTTTTTAACAGAAAAAACACCGGCACAAGTGTAATAAAAGGCAAAAATGCCACCAATGTTTCCGGTCCGACAAAAATCATCTCTCAAGCCCCCTCATACTCTTTTATTTTTACTTATTGTTCTTTCTTGTTTTCTTCCAATTTCGTATGGATAAAGGCAAGCCATTTCTGCTTACTTTCTTCATCCGTAAAGACCCGAAACGGAAGGATAATCGCCATCGTCGGCGCTGTATAAAGATAGGCCGCCTTATCCGACTGCCTCATCTGTGTGATTGCTCCATATTGTATGGAGCTTTCCTCAAATTTTGTGCTTGTACGAATGCTGCCCTCCTCAAAGAAAAGAATTCTCTCACCCAGAATGTTGTTTTTTCCTTCCTTAAACAAAATCCTCTTCGCATTCCTAAGTGTCAAAGCATCAAAAAACTTCGGAAAGCCGATCCAAAACAGTACCGACAGCGGAATGACCGCTACCAAATAGCCGACGATAAAATCAATGTCCGGTCTTTGAAGCCCTCTAAAAATCCACATCCCGAAGCCGGTTGCAAAAGGCAGAAGCGTAAACAGAATGCGAAACAGCTTCTTTTGATTTTGATAGAATGCATAGTTCTTTGCGGTAAACATATTAAATTGCAGATAGTCTTCTTCCGTCAGATCAAATGTATATTTCATACCTTCCTCCATATTTATTCCTCGTTTCATAGCAGCGGAATTTCTTTTTTTCTCTCTCATTTTCTTTCAAAGTTTCTTCTCTTTTCAAGCATATCGCCAAAGAGATAACGCCTATAATGATGTAATTTACAACCCTGTTCATAAAACCATGATTTAACAGCGAAAGAAAATAGGATTGGTCCTTTGTAATAAATCCGTTGATCAAGATGCAATAACCCGTCATGAAACTGAAAAAAATTACAATCAAAAATAAAAGAACCTCTCTCATGTTCCGAACTTTTCATATCCCATATTGGCTTCAAATGTCCCGGTCATCGGATGCTTCCACGATATAATATTCTTTTGTTTCTTCCCGTTCTGCAAGGAGTTCTTCTCTTTTTACCCATACGACAAGAGCTATGATCGTGATTATGATGTAGTTTACCACCTGATTGGCGATGTCATGATTTAACAGAGGAAGAAAATAAGACTGTTCCTTTGTGACAAAGCCGTTTACCAAGATACAATAGACCGTCATGGAACTGAAAAACGAAATAGCGAAATTCAGGATTTTCCCAATCAACCCAAGTTTTTGATGAATGATTTTAAACAGAGCGGAATATATCACAACTGCCAATATTCCTGCCAACACATCCCAAAAATAGACCGCATTACCGGATGAGAATCGAACGGAGAAATAATGGTGGGTATAGTACCAGCTTGCGATAAAAACTACCAGTTTATCCATTGCAAACAGACTAATCTTTACAAATGTCGCTCCTGCAAACAAAATAACACCCAGGTATAATACAATCAATATTATAAAAACAGCAATCATATCACGCTCTCCTTTTCTAACAACTTTATTATATTTTAGTATAACGCTCCTTTTTAAATTTGGCAAATAATCTCATACAAAGCATTCTTTTCCATACATGTTGTCTTCCCTGTCAAAATAAAAAAGAATATTAAAAAAGCAGGGAG
>JBGZBY010000058.1:0-6669 GCA_041844915.1 Eubacteriales bacterium | reverse complement strand
TTTTTCTATATACTTTTTATACAAATCATTCTATAATGTAAGAGTAACAATTGTGCTTATTTTCAGAAGAAAAAGGGGATAATTATGAAAAAAAGAATTTTAACTATTTTCTTATCTGCTTTGTTGCTTTTAAGTATGACAGCTTGCGGAGATACCGCAAAGAAACCCGATGCTGCTACGCAAGACAATAAGACCGCTCCCACTAGCGATACCCAAAAAGCGGATTCTACCAGTACTCAAGACGATAAAACCACTTCTGGTAGTGAAGTCAAATTAAATGTCAGCATTTGGGACAACAACCAAAAGCCGGGACTAGAGCAAATATTAGCTGATTTCACTGCTAAAACAGGTATCAAAACAGAAATTTCTGTTATTTCGTGGGACGAATACTGGACCTTACTTTCAGCAGGCGCTCAAGGTGGAAAATTACCAGATGTTTTTTGGATGCATTCCAATGAAAGTCAGCGTTATATGGAAAACAATATGCTATTAGACTTGACCGATCGAATTAAAAATAGTTCTATGGTCGATCTTAGCAAATATCCGGCAGATATCACAGAGCTTTACGCTCTTAATGGCAAAAATTTCGGTATCCCTAAAGATATTGATACTATCGCTCTTTGGTACAATAAGACAATGTTCGACGAGGCTGGATTGAAATATCCCGATGATTCTTGGACTTGGACTGATTTTGTAGAAGCTGCAAAAAAATTGACCAAAGAAGATGGCAGCCAATATGGCTGTGCTATTGCAGTAGATGCGAACCAAGCTGGTTACTACAATATGATTTATGATTATGGCGGATATGTCATCAGCCAAGACAAGAAAAAATCTGGCTATGATGACCCGAACACCTTAAAGGGAATGTCGGTTATCGCTCGTTTACTAGAAGCAAAGGCTATGCCTGATTTGAAAACTTTATCCGAAAACAAAGAACATGTGTTAATGCAATCTGGCAAAGTTGCCATGAGTACGCAAGGATCATGGATGATTGCCAATTTCAAAGAAAATGAATACATGGTAAAGAATTTTGATGTTGCTGTACTTCCAAAATCTGAGGACGGAAAAAGAATCTCCATTTATAACGGTTTGGGCTGGGTTGCCGCTGCCAACACCGCTTATCCGGAAGAAGCATGGAAGTTAATTGAATATCTCGGCAGCAAAGAAGCGCAAGAAAAGCAAGCTGATCTTGGAGTTACTATGTCCGCTTACGAAGGCACTTCCAGTAATTGGATAAAATCAACTGACAAATTTAATCTTCAAGCTTACCTTGATATGACAAAGGATATGGTAATCCGTCCATATTCCAAAAAAACAGTCGTTTGGGAGAACATGAGCATTGAAAAGTTAAAGCCCGTTTGGGATGGCAAGGTTGATATGGAAACAGCCTTAAAAGAAATCGCTACTGAAATGAATACAGTTTTAAGTGAAGAATAATTGATTTTAATTAGGACGAAAAACGGACTTGAGAAAATATTCTCAAGTCTGTTTTTATCCAAGGTATTTTATTCTCTTTTTTCTTTTATCCTTAGACCCAAATATCCTATATGCCAATCATTGATATTAACACAAAACCGTATCTTGAAATTATCGTTTTCATCTATCAGGCGTCAATTTATGATACAGTTAACTTAAGAAAGGACAGTTATGCCAAATAAAATTTCTTATCCTAAAGTAACATCTCAAGCCAAAAATGAATTTTTTTGGGGCTGGATTTTCGTCTTGCCGACAGTAATTGGTTTATTAGTGTTAAATATTATTCCGATTTTTAACACCATTTATCAATCATTTTTTAAAACCGGTGATTTCGGCAAGGGCAATATTTTTGTTGGATTTGCTAATTATCAAAAGCTTTTAAGTGATCCTCTGGTTATAAAGGCTATTGGAAATACCATTAAATACGCAATTATTGAGGTTCCAATTTCTATTTTTATTTCTTTGGTTTTAGCTTCTCTGCTCTCTGGCAAACGAAAAGGCCGCAGCTTATATCGTACTATTTTTTTCCTACCTATGGTTGCTGCTCCAGCTGCCATTGCTATGGTTTGGCGCTGGTTATATAACTCCGACTTCGGCTTAATCAACAATTTAATTGGTCAAACCATACACTGGATTTCCGACCCTAAAATTGCAATTATTTCCATTGCCATTATCGGCATTTGGTCTATCATAGGCTATAATATTGTTTTATTTATTGCTGGACTACAAGAAATTCCATATGACTATTATGAGGCCGCCCGCATTGATGGCGCTTCAGCGATTCACCAATTTTTTCAAATTACAATTCCACTGCTTTCACCAACTATTTTCTTTGTTTCCGTTACTCGGATTATCGGTGCATTGCAAGTATTTGATTTAATTTATATGGTTATGTCGCAAACCAATCCAGCGTTAAACGACACACAATCTTTAGTTTACTTATTTTATAAGTATTCGTTTCGCGAATTGAATTTAGGCTATGGGTCAACTATTGTTATGATTTTGTTACTATTAATTCTAATTGTTACTGCCTTTCAATTATGGGCGCAAAAGAAATGGGTTTACTATCGTTAAAAAGGAGCTGATACAATGAAAACAAATTCCGTAAAATTAAATGCTGTTCTGGCACATATTCTCTTAATTCTTTTCTCTATTACTATGCTGGTTCCTTTTTTTTGGATGATTTTAACCTCCTTTAAAAGCATTACGGAAGCTACCAGTGTCAATCCTTTTATTATTTTTCCATCTGTATGGAAAACGGAGGCCTTTGTTGCAGTTCTTAATAATATCAACTTTATTGTACTCTATAAAAACACTCTGCTCATGATTTTAGGAAGAGTGGTCTGTGCTGTCTTAACAGCTACGATGGCAGGATATGCTTTAGGTCGACTGGAATTCCGAGGTCGTTCTTTCGTTTTTTATTTGGTTTTATTTCAAATGATGGTACCCAACCAAATTTTTATCATCCCACAGTATGTCATGATTAGTAAATTAAATGCCAATAACACTATTTTCGCCTTAATTTTCCCTGGTCTGGTAACGGCTTTTGGAACTTTCCTTCTGCGGCAGGCATATATGGGATTACCGCGAGAATTAGAAGAGGCTGCTCGCTTAGACGGCTGTACAATTCCCCAAACTTTTTTCCATATTATGGCACCATTAACCCGTTCGGCAATGGTGGCTTTAGGTATTTTTACCTCCCTTTTTGCCTATAAAGATTTAATGTGGCCGATGATTGTAAATCCCTCTCCGGAAGCAATGACCTTATCGGCAGCTTTGGCAAAAATGCAGGGGCAATATGTCGTCAATTTCCCTGAATTAATGTCAGCTTCGCTGATTGCTTCGATTCCCATGATTGTTATTTATTTAATTTTCCAAAAACAATTTATTCAAGGCATCGCTACTTCCGGCGGAAAATTATAATTGTACTATGCATTGTAATATATAATTACTAAAAAACACTGGCAAATTAACATATTATTTGAATTATCCTTGAATATTTCTACTTTGGCAATGTCTTTCTTGTAAAGTCATTGCCAAAACCTTAAACTTTTTAACTATTTCTCGCTCATTAGGAAAGGAGTTTTCTATGATTTTATACCATGAAAACAGTAAGCAATTTCACCTCTTTAATCAGCAAATTAGCTATATCATGGAGGTAATGGAAAATGGGCAAATTGCCAATCTATATTATGGAAAAGCCATCAAAGACCGAGAGTCCTTTACTTATCTAAGGGAACGCTTTGAGCTTCCGCTGGAGCCGGACAGAGCACCAATCTCCATCCTTGGTCTGCAACAGATTCGTCAGGAATATCCCGCTTACGGTACGGGAGATTTTCGCTTCCCCGCCTATCGAATCCAGCAGGAAAGCGGCAGTCTGATTTCCGGCTTTGTCTATGAAAGCCATCAAATTTTTTCCGGCAAAAAAGATATTCTGCCTTTGCCCTCTACCTATGTAGAAAGGGATGATCAGGCAGAAAGCTTGGAAATCACTTTTTTTGATCCGGTAACAGAAACCCGTATGCTGCTTAGCTATACTTTATTTCAAGAGCTTCCGGTCATTACCCGCCACACGACCTTTACTCAAATTGGAAAAGCTCCTGTTTCCCTGAAAAACGCCATGAGTCTTTGTCTTGACCTGCCAGATATGGACTGGCAAATGGTTCATTTTGTCGGAGCATGGGCAAGAGAGCGCTATTTAAAGCAGCGAAACCTAGAAATCGGTATACAAGCTATTTCCAGTATGCGCGGCGCCAGCAGCTCGGAGCATAATCCCTCTTTCCTTTTGAAAAGAGCGCATACCACGGAGTTTGACGGCGAGGCCATCGGTTTTAGCTTTATCTACAGCGGCTCTTTCCTTGGTCATGTCGAGGTTTCTTCCTTTGAAGAAACTCGAGTTCTGCTGGGAATCCATCCGGAAAACTTTGACTGGCAGCTAAAGAGCGGCGAAAGCTTCACCACTCCGGAAGGCGTGCTAGTCTATTCCGCACATGGCTTAAATTGCTTAAGCCAAACCTTCCACAGCCTTTTCCGCACCTATTTAAATCGCAGCAGTTGGCGTGATAAGCCGCGCCCGATTCTCTTAAACAATTGGGAGGCTACCTATATGACCTTTAATGAGGAGCTAATACTAAAAATCGCTTCCAAAGCCAAGGAAGCCGGCGCAGAGCTTTTTGTCCTTGACGACGGCTGGTTCGGCACCCGCAACGACGATACCCAAGGCTTGGGCGATTGGTATGTCAATACCGACAAGCTGCCCGATGGAATCAAGGGGCTTTCTGAAAAGGTAACTGCTATGGGCATTGATTTCGGTCTATGGATTGAACCGGAAATGGTCAACAAAAACAGTCGGCTCTATGAAACGCATCCCGACTGGCTGATGGTCGATCCCCAGCGCAAAGCAAGCCCCGCCCGCCATCAATTTGTATTGGATTTTTCACGCAAAGAGGTGGTTGACGGTATTTTTGAAATGCTGGATAAGGTCATCTCCGAATCAAAGATTTCCTATATCAAATGGGATATGAATCGCTATATCAGTGAATGCTATTCCAATCATACCCCGCCGGAGGATCAGGGCAAGGTCATGCATCGCTATATTCTGGGCGTTTATGACCTCTACACTAGGCTGACGCAAAAATATCCACACATCCTTTTTGAGTCCTGCTCCAGCGGCGGCGCACGTTTTGACGCCGGTCTTTTGGCTTTTGCTCCGCAGACTTGGTGCAGCGACAATACTGATGCCGTTGACCGCTACCGTATTCAATACGGCACCAGCTTTTTCTATCCGATCAGCAGCATTGGAGCTCATGTATCCGCTGTTCCGAACCATCAGACCAATCGGCTTTCTCCGCTATCAACCAGAGCGAATGTTGCCTATTACGGAGCCTTTGGCTATGAGCTGGATCTAAACAAGCTCAGCGATAAGGAGTTTTCCGAGGTACAGCAGCAAATCGAATTCTACAAAAAAAACAGAGAGGTCTTCCAGTATGGTACCTTCTATCGTTTGCTTTCTCCGTTTGAGGGCTTTGGCGATGCTGCATGGATGAGTGTTTCTCCGGATAAGAGTACCGCTTACGTCGGATACTATCATACCCTTGTTCGAGTCAATCAAAGAAGTCTTCGGCTTCGTTTGGCTGGTCTTTGCCCGAATAAAAAATATCGCGTGACCTCTTGCTATTACGACCGTGAGCATTTTGGCGATGAGCTTATGAATGCCGGCCTGATCATCAATCGTAAAGTTCTCGACAAGCTGGGCGGAGATTTTACCTCTTTGCTATTTGAGTTAAGGGAATGCAAGTAAAGCTATAAAAACAGAAAGCGAAGCCGCAAAGTCACTCCTTTGCGGCTTTGTTTTCTGCTTGGATACAGGCGTTTCGATGCTTGAGCGGCGATATGCCGCATAGGCCTTGTAGCTTTTGGAAAAGCTCAGGGGATCTTCATAACCGACAATTTTGGCAATTTCCTTCATCGGAATTTCGGTAGTAGTAATCAATTCCTCCGCTTTTTTCATTCTCCGTTCGGTGATGTACTGCTTAGGCGAGCTGTTTGACATTTCCTTAAAAATATTTGCCAAATAGCGGCTGGTAATGCCAATATATTTTGCTACATCACTGACCGACACTTCTGCATATTTAGCGTTAATGTAGTTCAATGCATAATGATAATAGCTCTCTCCGGGATATTGATAGCCCTCACTTGGATTTTGTCCTATCTGAAAAGCTTCTCATCCTTTTCCAACCGCCGCTTAAATAACAGGCGAAATCATTCCTGCCATATTCTTCTCTTGTCCCATTCCCGCAAAAGCCGCCATAAGAAAGCATCGCTCCACAGCTGCACTGCTGCCAAAGCGACGCCCTTGGGTGATATACTTTATAAATTCCTAATTTCCTCGGCGGTAAGGCCGGTGATTTCCTGAATCAGGGAAATATCCAATGCCCTAGCTTTCATATTTCGGGCGGTTTGAAGTGTTGCTTCCTGCTTTCCTACCAAACGGCCTCGTGCTTCGCCGCGTTTTTCGCCACGCTTTTCACCAATGCGGATGCCTTCTTCAAGAGAGGAAGCCCGATCGCATTCATACCGGAAAGCGGCTTCGTATCTTAATCGTTCTTCTTTATTACTGTAGAATTGATCCATTACCTCATTTGCATATTCCATCACCTTGTTCTCCCTTCCCAGTCGGCTGCGTACCTCTTT